>CALPPA020000276.1 GCA_943325355.2 Klebsiella pneumoniae
CCACATCCAAAATGTCCGCAAACAATGACGTGCTTTACTTTTAATACATTCACGGCATAATCCAGAACACTAAGCATATTCATATCAGTATGAATAACCATATTGGCAATATTTCTATGCACAAATACTTCTCCTGGTTTTGCTCCAATTATTTCATTTGCAGGAACTCGACTGTCAGAACAACCAATCCATAATAATGGAGGTGTTTGTCCTTTGGCTAAATCTTTAAAATATAACGGATCTTTTGCTAAGGCTGTTTCAACCCAAATCTTGTTATTATCTAATATTTTTTTATAAAAATCACTCATAATTTATTTGATTTAAGTTCCTAAAGTAATCTTTTTTTTTATCAATCGAATATTATTGTTTTTTATAAACGGAATAAATGGTATTTATTGTTTTTTCATTTAAAACTGAATCAACTTCTGTTTGAATAAAATGAAGTTTAAAAGCTGATATTGCTGCGGGAAGATTCGTTGTATTATATCCTATAATTCTCAAGGCTTGTTCAGTATTGAAGTTTAATGGAGCAGGTTCCATAATATCATCCGGCCAAAGACCAAAACCATTTAGTGCCAAAAGTTTCCATGGAAATAATTTGCTTGGATCTGTTTTTCGACTTGGAGCAATATCGGAGTGACCAATTATATTTTGTGTAGGTATATTATAATCCTTTTTTAGTTTTGTTAACAAAGCCAAAAGACTTATTATTTGCTTATCCGAAAAGGGTTCAAATCCATTATTGTCTAATTCAATTCCTATTGATGCTGAATTTATATCGCTATTTTTACCCCAAGAAGAGTTACCTCCGTGCCAAGCTCGCAGATAATCATTTACCATTTGAACTACTTTACCATCATCAGCTATCACATAATGAGAACTTACTTGAGGTTTTGTTATTGTAAATGTTTTTAAAGTTTGTGCCAATGAATCTTGTGCAGTGTGATGAATAATAATAAAATTAGGCTTTCTAAGATTAAAATTAACTGTACTAATCCATTCAGTACTAATCCCGTTTGACAAAACAACTGGCGCTTTTACGGATAAAGTATCCTTGTATAAAACTAACGGGTCAAAAGGCACTGGTTCACTTGATGGTAATATGGTTGTGCTACTAGTTTCTAGTTTTGCGGCTTCCATATTCGAAATTATTTTTTTATAATTATCTAGCTGCTCCTTGTATGATTTTTCACTTGCTTTATATGGATTTGTAGAGCAAGAACTTATAATAGCTATTATAATCAGGTAAAATAAAGGTTTGATTGCTATATGTTTCACGCTATTTGATGTTTTTTAAGGTTCAAAAAAATAGATTAGTTCTTTTTTTCTTTTTCTTTTTTTGATTTAGATTTTTCTTTTGTTTTTTTCTGGTTTTTTCTATCCTCTCTAAAAATAAGGTATTTTTCTTTTTGTTCTTGGCTCAAAAACTGGTTTATTTTTCTATCGGTAGTTTCTGCAAGTGCCTGAAAATTTTTAATTTGATCTTCTTGGCTATATTCTTGTTTAAGCAATACTCCTTGAGTTCTTATACTTTCGGTAAGAACGTTTGATATTGCAATTACCTGAAGTTCATCAAGATTTAATGCTGGTTTCATATCTTCCATTATAGCCGCAACAGTAACTTCTGCTGGGATCTCTTTTGGTTTTTCAGGTTGACTTTGTTGCCCCATGCTACTTCCTATTTGGTTCATCCCATTTCCTCTTTGATTCATTCCATTTCCTCCCATACCATTGTTTCCAAATTGAGCTGAAACAATATTTGTTGAAAATAAAATAAATACAATTAACATTATTGATTGAATAGTTCTCATATTTTGTATTTTAAAATTAAACAGGTTCTGCAAATAAATCAAATTCTGTGGCATCATTTATTTTTACCATAACAAATTCGCCAGTTTTTACATAATGTTTTGAGGCTTCTATTAACACTTCATTATCCACGTCAGGGCTATCAAATTCAGTTCTTCCAACGAAATACTCACCTTCCTTTCTGTCAATAATACAACGGAAGGTTTTACCTATTTTTTCTTGGTTCAAATCCCACGAAATTTGAGATTGAATTTCCATAATTTCATTGGCACGACTTTGTTTCACGTCTTCAGGGACATCATCGATTAAGTCAAAGGCACTTGTGTTTTCTTCATGTGAATAAGTGAAACAGCCCAGTCTTTCGAATTTCATTTCTTGAACCCAGTCTCTCATAGTTTCAAAATCTTCTTGAGTTTCGCCAGGATACCCTACAATTAATGTGGTTCTAATAGTTATTCCGGGAACTGCTTCACGGAATTCTTTGAGTAATTTTGTAGTTTTAGCTTTTGTCGTTCCCCGTTTCATCGATTTTAAAATAGAATCCGAAATGTGTTGCAACGGAATATCGATGTAATTACAAATTTTTGGCTCCCGTTTCATAATTTCTAAAACATCCATCGGGAAGCCAGTAGGAAAGGCATAGTGCAAACGAATCCATTCTATTCCTTCAACTTTTACCAAGGCTTCCAATAATTCGCCAAGATTCCTTTTCTTATAAATATCTAAACCATAATAAGTCAAATCTTGTGCAATAAGAATTAACTCTTTAACACCATTTTTAGCTAAACCTTCCGCTTCCCTAACTAGTTTTTCAATAGTTTGCGATACGTGTTTTCCGCGCATCAACGGAATGGCGCAAAAACTGCATGGTCTGTCACAACCTTCAGCAATTTTTAGATACGCATAATTTTTTGGAGTTGTAGTTAATCGCTCTCCTAATAATTCGTGTTTATAGTCGGCTCCCAAAGCTTTTAGTAAAGCTGGCAATTCTGTAGTTCCAAAAAACTGGTCCACATTGGGGATTTCTTTTTCTAAATCAGGTCGATAACGTTCGGATAAACATCCCGTAACAAATACTTTGTCAACCAATCCTTTTTCTTTTTTGTCTGCATATTCCAGTATCATATTTACGGACTCTGCCTTAGCATTATCAATAAATCCGCAGGTATTAATTACTACAATGTTTCCCTCTTGTTCATGTACGACATCTTTTCCGCTGGCACGAAGTTGACCCATAAGGACTTCGCTGTCATATACATTTTTTGAACACCCAAGAGTGATTACATTGATTTTATTCTTTTTTAAAGACTTGGTTCTCATAGATTTATAATCCCTATATTTTGGGAATTTTGCAAAATTACGATTTTTATTTTTAGGAGCACAACCCTTGGTTTTTTTTTAGAACGTTTAGTCCCGCTGTCCACTATATCTCTTGTGGTCTCTTTTTTTAGATGAGACCACTGGAGTATGACGATACTGTCGGGGCTATTTTATAACTTTTAGTATTTCAAACTACCCATTAAATAAAAAACCACTTCAATAAATGAAATGGCTTGCTATTAAATATTTTAAAGTGAAAATTTCAAAAATATTATAATTCAAACAACAAAGTC
>CALPPA020000277.1 GCA_943325355.2 Klebsiella pneumoniae
AAAATCGTTGCGCCAAATATTTTGAAAGAAACGAATATATTTGGAACAAAACCGAAGCCGAATGCTGAATTTGAATTTGGTACTCCTGAAAATCATTTTTCGATGACTTTAAAAAACAAGTTTGAGAACAAAATGGGCGATGTGTATCAGGCCAATATGGCGAAAGATTTAAGTAAAACAATTATTCGAGAGGGACTCAAAGAGGATTCTAGTTTTTTGGATAGAAAGGATCGGGATTTAGGAGAATTTAGAACTAAATCTGATTTTTTATTTATTAGTTACAGAGATTATATTCAAATCGATGGTGATTTAATTACTATTTATGTAAATGACAAATTGTTTCGCTCTCAATTGTATTTGTATTCTCAAATGGATCAAATTAAAATTCCATTGGTATTAGGGATTAATAAAGTAGAGCTGGTTGTTGCAAGCACAGGAACTTCAGGCGGAAATACTGCAGAAATTCACGCCGTTGATGATGCAGGCAAGGCAATCACCGATGAATATTGGAATAATTTGGCCCTAGGAACAAAAATTAAATTAATAGTGATTAAGGAGTAATTTATTTTTTTCTAAATTCAATTTTTCATTCCCGATTATAAAAAGTATTTTTGCCGAATGCAACACAACGTACTTATTTTAGATTTCGGATCACAATACACACAACTTATTGCCCGAAGAGTTCGCGAATTAAATATTTTCTGCGAAATTTTTCCTTACAATCATTTTCCGGATGATTTATCATCGTATAAAGCAGTTATCCTAGGTGGAAGCCCTTTTTCTGTTCGCGGAGAAGATGCTCCACATCCAGATTTATCTCAAATTAGAGGAAAACTTCCTATGCTTGCCGTTTGTTATGGAGCACAATATTTGGCCCATTTCAGTGGAGGTGAAGTCGCAGCATCCAATACCAGAGAATACGGTAGAGCTAATTTGACTTATATAAAAGAAAACGAAACTTTTTTCGAAGGTGTTTCAGAGAATAGCCAAGTTTGGATGAGTCATAGCGATAGTATCAAAGCCTTGCCTACGAACGGTGTCAAACTCGCCAGTACGCACGATGTGGAATTTGCTGCTTACAAAATTGAAGGTGAAACTACCTATGCTATTCAATACCATCCCGAAGTTTTTCATTCTACAGATGGATCCAAAATGTTGGAGAATTTCTTGGTTAAAATTGCTCAGGTTCCTCAAAATTTCACCCCAGGTGCTTTTGTTGAAGAAATCGTAGCTGAAATGAAAGAAAAAATCGGAAACGACAAAGTGGTTCTTGGACTTTCAGGAGGGGTAGATTCAACAGTTGCAGCGGTTTTATTGCATAAAGCCATTGGTAAAAACCTGTATTGTATTTTTGTAAATAATGGATTGCTTCGAAAAAATGAATTCCAAAGTGTTTTAGACCAATACGAAGGAATGGGCTTGAACGTGAAAGGTGTAGATGCTTCCCAACGATTTTACGATGCCTTGGCAGGAGTTACGGATCCGGAGTTAAAAAGAAAAGCTATTGGCAACGCTTTTATCGAAGTTTTTGATGTAGAATCACATCGTATTGAAGACGTAAAATGGTTGGCACAAGGAACGATTTATCCTGATGTAATCGAATCAGTTTCGGTAAAAGGACCATCCGCTACCATCAAATCGCATCACAATGTGGGTGGTTTGCCTGATTATATGAAATTAAAAATTGTAGAACCTTTGCGAATGCTTTTCAAAGACGAAGTGCGAAGAGTAGGAGCTACATTAGGAATTGACCCAGAATTATTAGGAAGACATCCTTTCCCTGGACCAGGATTGTCTATTCGTATTTTAGGAGATATTACTTTAGAAAAAGTACAGATTTTGCAAGATGTAGATAAAGTTTTTATCGACGGATTAAAATCTTGGGGATTGTATGATAAAGTATGGCAAGCCGGAGCGATTTTACTTCCCGTGAATAGTGTTGGTGTAATGGGAGACGAACGCACTTACGAAAAAGTAGTAGCACTTCGTGCTGTTCAATCTACCGATGGTATGACCGCTGATTGGGTACATTTGCCTTATGAATTCTTAATGAAAGTATCTAATGATATTATCAATAAAGTGAAAGGTGTGAATAGAGTGGTGTATGACATCAGCTCAAAACCACCAGCAACTATCGAGTGGGAATAAAAGATTTTTATTTTCTTATTTATTTCCGAGAGGATTATTATATGTGAATTATATAAAAAACGGTATCAATTTTTGGAATAAAATTTGATACCGTTTTGCTATCTTTGAAAATCTAATTTTTTTACAATAACAAAAGGATGAAATATTTTATAACGGTTTGTTTTACTATTTTGGTTTTTTCATATAGTGGTTTTTCTCAAGAAAAAAGTATCACTCACAAGGTTGAAAAAGGGGAAACTATTACTCAAATTGCTCTAAAATACAATGTCACTCCACTTGATATTTATAAATTGAATCCAGATGCGCAAACTGGGCTAAAGCCCAATAGCGTTTTGCTTATTCCAAAAAAGGCTTCTGGCCAAAAAACAGTCGCCAAAACCCAAACGCATAAAGTTTGGCCAAAAGAAACGTTGTACAGTATCGAAAAAACATACAATATTTCAGAGGAAGCCCTGAAGAAGGCTAATCCTTTTCTTGAGAAAGAAGGTTTGCAAATAGGACAAATTCTTACTATACCTTCGAATTCAGGTTCTAAAACTGTGGCACCAACAACCGAAAAGGTTGTTTATCACGAAGTCCTTCCCAAGGAAACGAAGTATTCCATTGCCAAACAATACGGAATCACAGTGGAGGAATTAGAAAAAAAGAATCCAGAAGTTATTCCTAATTTGACCATTGGATATAAATTGGTAATTAAAGGAACAGCCCCAAAAACAGATAAAGTTGCAGTGGTGGAGACCAAAAAAGAAACCCCAAAAAAGGTATATCCAAAAGTTAATGATATAGATTATGAGGTAAAACCCAAAGAAACCTTGTACAGTCTGTCCAAAATGTCTGGTTTAAGCCAAGAGGAATTAGTCAAATTGAATCCTGCTTTAGCCAATGGAGTTGAAATTGGAATGATTATAAAAGTACCAGAATCCGCTTTGATCCCTCCAGCATTGGAATCTAAAAAAGTATATACTTCTTTGTCGAAAAACTCAAATAGCAGAAAAAAACTGGTGTTATTATTGCCATTTAATCTGTCTAAAATTGAAGGAGACACCATAAATTCAACGGCTATGCGATTGAAAAAAGACAAGTTTTTGAATATGACGTTGGATTTTTATTCTGGTGCATTGATGGCTATTGATTCTGCTAAAAGCCTTGGAATTAATGTTGATGTAAGTATTTTTGATTCCCAAGAAGCAAAAAATTCTTCCAATATTTCCAGTATTAATCAACAAAATAATCTGGAAACTGCCGATGCTATAATTGGTCCTTTTTACCAAAA
>CALPPA020000278.1 GCA_943325355.2 Klebsiella pneumoniae
CAGCAGTAACTGGAGCAACAAGAGCATCAGTACCTCCTTTTATAGCACCTAAACCAATTGTTGGTTTTGCTATAATTGTTACTGTAAGTGGCTGTCTTACGCTTGCTGTACCATTAGAATCAACATCGGCAACATAATATGTTTTAATACCAGCTGCTGCTGTACTAGGAGTAGGAGCAGTTGTAGTAAATGTTGCTGTTGTAAGTGATGTATACCATCTTAAAGCAACCCCTTCAGCTGTAAGATTTGCTGTTAGAGGAAGTATACCTGTTGCGCCTTGACAATACGTTTTATTAATAGGAGTAACAACAACACCTTCTGCTCTAGGAGAAAAAAATGCTGTAATAGCAGCATCAGTAAAATCAGCACCTGTAGCAGCTAATGTTCCCGGTGTAAAATCACCTGTGTAATCAGTACTAGGATTCGCGCTATAAGGAGCAGTCAAAATACCAGTACTCAATCCGTTATTTGCAGCAATTCCATTTCCATAAGTATTGTTATTAGTAGTAGAATACCAAGTGTTTAAACTAGTTGGGTTTACACCTGAAGGATAAAGAGAACTTGCTGCTTGCCCACCAATAATATTACTTCTAAATTTTAACAAACCTGAATTTGCATATCCTACTGAACCAGAACCATCAACAAATAAAAAGTTTGATTTAAAATCTAAAAAGATAGAGTTAAATACTTTGATTTGTGTATTTCTTCTCAAACGCAATGGTCTTTCGTGAGATGAAACAACTGAAACCCCTCTTCCTGATGGTCCGATTAAAGTACAGTTAGTAAAAAGACATGATGTATTATCCCAACCTGCTTCATGAGCAACACCAACTGCATCATTATCTGATTCAAAACCTTCCGATGTAGAAACCGTTGGATTATCAGCAACAGCAGGATCTTTGATTGCTAATGCAAATTGAACAAATCCTTTATAACCATTGTCTGTATCAAAATCATCATCAATCCCTCTATAAGCCACAAGGTGTTTACAGTTTACTGCACCACCAAACCATTCGAATGAATCGTCATTTGTATACGATGTTTGAACATAATCAATGGTAGTTCCGCTACCAACACCACCCATAGTTAACCCGTTGATTTCGTTGTTGTTTGAAAAAACAAATCCACCAAACTCAATTCTTACATATTTTAATGTACCTGAGTTATCTGCATCATTTGGAGTAAGACCACCACCATATTGAGTGTTTACTGAAGCCGTAATCCCTTCGATATTGTTTATACCTGTATTTCCTGAAGCAAGTGCAGACACACGAGCTTTACCCAAAAGCACAATTCCACCCCAGTCACCAGCTTGTCTTGAACCAACAGCTTTATCAGAAGTAAAAACAATTGGCGCAACAGCTGTACCAATAGCGTTTAATTTTGCTCCTTTAGTAACGATTAAAGCAGTCCCACTGGTAACAGAAACACCTTTAACCACTGTGCCCGCTTGAATTGTAAGGGTAGCATTGTTTGTAACATAGATAAGCCCTGTTAACTTGTAAGTTTTGTCAGCAGTCCATGTTGTGTTAACTGTAATGTCAGTAGTCACATTAACTACTGTAGATGCATCAGTATATGCGGTAGTCTTTGGATCAAAATTGGTCCAAGTATCTGTCCACATTGCCGTATTAGGTGCAAATGCACCTCGATAAACAACTTTCTCAAGTTGTGATTGAGCTAAAGCAAAATTGCAAATCAATGCAAATAATGCAATCAAATAAAATTTTTTCATTTTTGTTTTGTTTTTAAGTTATTAACAGGACAAATGTAAGTTACAAGTGATAATTTAGCGTGTATTAATTATTAACAATAGATTAAGTTTATGTTAAGAGATTCTAGAAAGTGAAGTATAAAGGTTTGATATTTAAGACGTCTTTTGAATGGTCTTTTTGAAACAGCAGTTTTTCCTAATAACAAAAAAAGGCTCCGAAGAACCTTTTAGATTTTATAACTTATGACAAAATTTATAAATTATAAGTCAATGAAAAAGAGAATGATCGACCAAATTCGGTGATCCAAAGCGGGTCATCCGATTGAGGAGAATAACCATTTTTATATTCATAGTCTCCAGTAAAAATAGTGTTGGCAAATGATTCGAATACTCCAAATCGATCATCATTTTTAACTTTTGTATTTTGATAAAAAATCAAATCCTGAGCCAGAACGTTTTGAATGTTTAATTTTAATTCTAACTTTTTATTCAAGAGGGTTTTAGCCAATTGCATGTCTAAAAAGGTTCTTGCTTTTTCCCAAATAGCTGGTTCACTTGGACTAGAACCAATATAAAGTCTATTTCCCGCTCTATTTAAATTGGCTGAAAAAACCCAACCATTATCTGTATTCAAATATTGAACTCCTGCGTTAATAATATAAGGTGATTGTCCTTGTAAAGGTCGGGCTTCTTGACCCGCATTCACATCTACTTTTGATTTTATTATGGCAAGGTTAGAAAAAAGGGTAATATCATCAAAAACTCTAGTTTTTTCGGACGTAAATATAGAACTCAATAAAGTTCTAAATTCAAGTTCTACTCCACTATTTTTGGCACTTTTATTATTATCATAAATAACAAATTTATTGTTGAGTTGTTGTTGAATGTCTATTGGATCGGTAAAGTTTTTTATAAAATAAGAAAACGAGAACAATTGTCCATTACCCGGATAAATCTCATAACGGAAATCATAATTGTCAATTTTTGCTATTTTCAGATTTTCATTTCCTTGTGTAAAAAATTGGGTTGTAAAATCATAAAATCCAAAAGGAGCTAGTTCTCTAAACTCAGGTCTGTTTAGGGTTTTAGAAAAACTGAGTCTCAAGTTTTGCTGTTTGTTGATAGCATAAATTAAATTTGCAGAAGGCAAAAAGTCATTTTGTTTTTTATTCAGTGCTAATGATTCTGTAGTTGTTAAATCGGTATTTAGGGTTTGTACGAAATTTTCAAATCGAAAGCCCCAAATCAATCGAAATGCTTTGTATTTGTTGTCCAACATAAAGTAAGTAGCATTCAATTTTGAACCTGCCTGATAATCATCATTTGGTTTAGTAAGCTCATATAAAGTAAAACCATTTACACCAGGTGCAATAACCCCTAAGTTAGCCTGTGAAAAAATAGTAGCATTAGGTAATGTTAACAATTTATCACCATCAAAAGAACCTCCTAAAGTCAGTTGATTAAAAAAAAATTGACGGGAAACAAAATCCCTAACTCGCGTTTGTGAAAAAGCACCCACTTTAACTTCGTTTATAAATTCTTCGCCGATAGTAAACTTTCGAGATAAATCAAGTTTAGCTCCCACAATGCTTTCTTTGTTTTCCGAAAAAAACATTCCTCCACCGTTGTCAAAACCTGCTCCACTAGAAATAATATTGGCATAAGGTGTGTTTTCTTTCGGA
>CALPPA020000279.1 GCA_943325355.2 Klebsiella pneumoniae
ATAAGTGAGCCAAGAAAGCCCGACCGAACAAAGTGAAACCAAAAGAAATACGATGATCATGACATAAGGTCCATCCGTAGATTTAAACAGAAATGGCAAGAAAGAGATAATTAATACATGCCACAAGTAAATACCATAGGAAAGTCTACCGAGAAATTGAAAAAAGCTATGCTCAACAAACTTGGAGAATTTTCCATAATTGGAGATGACCATGTACATGATATAAGCAAACCCAAAAGTCATAATTGGGCCTGAAAATACTTTAAATAAAATGCTTAATTGCCCCGTATGTTGAACGACCTCTGTTAAACGCATCAAACGTCCAGTATATAATATTGAAAAACCAATGAATAGATTCAACCAAGTTTGATTGATACGAATGCTTGTTTTCCATTTTTCATTGGTTAAAATGAAACCGATTAAAATTCCCCAACCAAACTCAATAAACAATGGAAAGGGCATGTCAGGAGTGAGGAATAATTCAGCGTTCCATTCCAACTGAAATAAGCGAATGAAACTGACGATTAAAAGTAAAGAGAACGTAATCAGTCTCTTTTTTAGATCCTTGAAAAAGAACAAAAAAGGAATAATCAAGTAAAACCCCCACTCTACCGCTAAGGACCAAAATGTATAGGCAATGTTGTCTTTGAAGTAATTGTTTAAAAATAAAGCATCAATAATCACTGATTTTATTGATACATTATGGTTTAACAAGAAATTGAAAACACAGAAATAAACAACAATACTCACATAATACAAGGGTGCTATTCTAAAGAATCGTTTTTTAATAAATAGCAAATACGTTTCAATAGAAAAGTCTTTATTTTGAAGGGCTAGGAACATTAAGAAGCCGCTGATGACAAAGAAAAAATCAACTCCATTTCCGACAAACGAAACTCCTTTATATAAATCGACAGAAAAAAGATGAAAAGTGGGATTTCCGAAGAATGTCCAAACATGAATCCAAACAACACCAAGTGCGGAAAAAGTTCTGAGGAATTCAATTGATTTAAAGTTCAAAAATTGTGATTTTAGGTTTATAAAATTATCATGTAACAACTTCCGTAGATTATGAACAGATTCAAAAGTAAAGCGCTTGTTCGTAAAATACAACAAGAAACCAATCTCCAAAATGTTTTTTTTCAAAATGATTAATGGTGGTTTGCAACTCGCAATCAGATTTTACCACATAGTTAAACATGCCATCCTATTCGGAAATTGTAAATCTCCCAATTAAAAATCATCACATGGCGTCTCGTATGCACTTGAAAAAGCTTATTAGCGCGTTCATCGGTATCAATGATGCTCAAGCGACTATGGTACAAATCAATCCCCTGCTCTCCCCAATGCGCCTGTGCATCTGGACCACGGTGAGCAAGTTTCGCCAATATCGACGCATGCGCAAAGGTACTTTGCTGAGCAGTGTTATGTCCTGCTAGGCCACACATGGGGTTAATCGATTAATTTTTTCAATTTTAGGGCAAGTTTTTCTGAGTAAATTGTTGATCCATCGCATGTCATGTGATGTGTGTCATAAAAAATTTCGGGTAAATGATTAAATTCATCATTATAAATAACATTTGTAAAATTTAATGGTAAGTTCTTTATATTTAATTCTGGTGCTAAATTTATAATAACTTTCATTCCCTTTTTTTTACAAAATTTTAAAATTTTGCTAATTGAATTAACCAATTTTATTCTTTGATATTTAGTTTTTTTTAATTCACTAGGTGGATTTGATTTTTGAGTTGTAGAACATACAAAACCATTTTTCAAGTATACTCCATTCGAATTGTCTTTTAATTGTATCGTTTTGGAAGGAACATTTTTTTTTATTCCACGGTAAATTATTTGGTTAAATGATCGAAAATTTGGAGACAAAAAGAATAAGTTAATTTTCGCTTTGAAATCAAGTTCCGAATTCTTAATCCAATCAATTACTGATTCCTCATCATTATACTCAAGCATTGGAAAATAAATGTCAAGAATGACAAAATCAATGTTTTTTACCTTGGATTTTTCATAAACGTGTTTTAAAAGCAAATAACTTACCCCGGGAGTCTGGGAGCTACTAGCCGCATTAAACCAATTAATTTCACTGTATTTTTCAAGAATAAATGGATTTATATTTCGATATGCAGTTGAACTTCCTAAAATTAATCCCCTTGATTTATTTTGATTAAATTCTGTCCAAACATTTAAGTCCTTACTTCTATTATATGTACTTCCCCAATCATCCGTGTTGCCGTATAAATTATTTTCAAGTCGTCCAGTGATTTTAGTGGAAAAAGCAATCAATAAACAAAAAAAGAAAATTGATAACGTGAATAAAAGAATAAAAACCAGAAACTTTTTAATAAATGTTAACATTAAAACTGAAAATAAATAAATGATGTCTTTGACTCAAATTTAACTAAGATGAGAAAAAGTAGTATTAGGTAAATACTAAATCGTAAAACTTTATTCTGCGAAAACACTAATTGTCTTTCATTATGTCTTAAATACCAATCACCTAGTATTATTGGAGCTATATAAATGAAAGCCATTTTATTTCCTGAAATCATTAGTAATTGATTAGGATGAGAAATCACACTTTCCGATATTTGTTTGACATAATTTAAAGCCATATCCATTCCGTCCGCTCTAAAAAATATCCATGCAAAGGTTACAAAAGCAAATGTTGTTGTCATCTGCCAAAGTTCTCTGAAGTTGGGGAGTTTTCGATTTTGAGCTACAACATCTGTGACGTGTTTACGATTGCGATTCAGTAAAAGTAACGGTAAAAAGCCACAGGCATGTATAAATCCCCATGAGATGAAATTCCAGCTTGCTCCATGCCAAAAGCCACTCACTAGGAATATAACAAATGTATTTCTAATTGCTTTGTATTTGCCATTCTTTGATCCACCTAGAGGGATGTAAAGGTAATCTCTAAACCATGAAGAAAGTGATATGTGCCATCGTCTCCAAAACTCAGCAACATCTCGAGAGAAGTAAGGGAATTTAAAGTTGCTTAATAATTCAAATCCAAAAAGTTTGGCAGTACCGAGTGCAATATCAGAATAACCAGAAAAGTCACCATAGATTTGAAAACTAAAGGCAATAGCACCAACAATTAAGGTTATTCCGTTTTGGTCTTGGTAATTTGAAAATATTTCATCAACAATGCCAGCTAGTGAATCAGCAATAACTACTTTTTTGAACATTCCCCACAGGATCAATCGGCATCCTTCAACTGCTTGAGTATAGTTAAACAAACGAGGCTTTTGAACTTGTGGCAACAAATGACTTGCACGTTCTATAGGCCCTGCAACCAATAAGGGGAAGAAACTTACAAAAACGGCATAATCCACGAAATTCCGAACGGGTTTTTGATGGCCCCTATAGATGTCAAA
>CALPPA020000280.1 GCA_943325355.2 Klebsiella pneumoniae
AATTCCTGAACTTTTTCTTCATCAAGATAATCATCGAATGTCATATAACGGTCAATGGCTCCATTTGGCGTTAATTCGATTACTCGATTTCCAACGGTTTGAGCAAATTCGTGATCGTGTGTCGTGAAAATCACGGAACCTTTATAGTTTTTCAAAGAGTTGTTAAAAGCTGTAATCGACTCTAAATCCAAGTGATTTGTTGGTTCGTCAAGCATCAATACATTTGCTCTTTCCATCATCATTCGAGACAGCATACAACGTACTTTTTCTCCTCCTGATAATACACGACAGGTTTTTAAAGCTTCTTCTCCAGAGAAAATCATTTTACCAAGAAAACTACGAATGTTTACCTCATCCCGTTCTTCTTCTGTTTTTACCCATTGACGCAACCAGTCCACCAAAGAATAATCACTTTCGAAAAACGAATGATTATCACCCGGTAAATAAGCTTGATTGGTAGTCACTCCCCAATCGTAAGTTCCTGAATCTGCTTTTTGATTTCCGTTCAAGATTTCATAAAAAGCAGTTGTTGCGCGAGAGTCTTTAGAGAAAAGAATAATTTTATCGCCTTTGGCCATATTTAAATCTACACCTTTAAACAAAACCTCTCCATCAACAGAAGCGCTTAAATTTTGAACATTAAGAATCTGGTCACCAGCTTCACGCTCTTGGTCAAAAATAATGGCAGGATAACGACGGCTTGATGGTTTAATCTCGGAAATATTTAATTTAGAAATCATCTTTTTACGAGAAGTCGCTTGTTTTGATTTGGCTACATTCGCAGAAAAACGACGGATAAATTCTTCTAATTCTTGTTTCTTTTCTTCGGCTTTTTTATTTTGTTGTGCGCGTTGTTTTGCCGCTAATTGACTTGATTCATACCAGAAAGTATAATTTCCTGAATAATGATTTATCTTGCTGAAATCAATATCGGAAATATGTGTACAAACCGCATCTAAAAAGTGTCGATCGTGAGAAACTACAATTACGGTATTTTCATAATTGGCCAAGAAATTTTCTAACCATGCAATGGTTTCAAAATCTAAATCATTAGTAGGCTCATCCATAATCAATAAATCTGGATTACCAAACAGTGCTTGTGCCAAAAGCACTCGCACTTTTATTTTTCCTTCTAAATCAGCCATTAAAGTGTAATGGTTTTCTTCTGTAATACCAAGATTAGAAAGCATTGAAGCGGCATCTGACTCGGCATTCCAGCCATTCATTTCCTCAAATTGCACTTGCAACTCCCCTATTCTATCAGCATTTTCATCGGAATAATCTAAATACAAAGCATCCATTTCAGTTTTAACTTTATGTAAAACCTTATTACCCATCATTACTGTTTCAAGAACAGTATGTTCATCAAACATATTGTGATTTTGATTCAAAACCGACATCCGTTTTCCCGGCTCCAAATGAATGTTTCCTGAAGTAGGATCCATTTCGCCTGAAATTATTTTAAGAAATGTGGATTTTCCAGCTCCATTGGCACCAATAACACCGTAAATATTGCCATTTGTGAAAACTGTATTTACTTCATCAAACAAAATTCTTTTGCCAAACTGAACCGATAAATTATTTATTGATAACATTAACTGTATGTTTTTATTTTTTTTGCAAAAGTAGTAAAAAATAGTGTAGTTTAAATATTGATTATGGAACCTTCACTCCTAGATTAAATATTTTTTCACAATATTTATTCCTTTTAATTTTTTTTAAATTCCCATTACATATATATTTACTCTTATTTATTTTTAAGATATTAATCTATCAACTAATTTAAATTATGAGTTCAGAAACTTCAAAAACCAATTGGGGACAATTTATTCCCCTAGTAACTGTCTTCTTTTTTTGGGGTTTTGTTGCCGCCAGTAACGACATTTTAATACCGGTATTCAAAAAAGCATTTGACTTAACACAAGGTCAAAGTCAGTTTGTATCCATCGCTTTTTACATTTCTTATACTGTGGGTTCTTTGATATATATGGGCGTTTCTTTATTGTTAGGAAAAGATTTAGTAAACAAAATAGGTTACAAAAATGGATTAGCATTAGGATTGGTAATTTCTGCACTTGGAACTTTATTGTTTTATCCTGCTGCAAATACAGGTTCATATCCATTGATGCTTGCTGGTTTATTTACTGTTGGCCTTGGATTTTCATTGCAACAAACCGTTGCAAATCCACTCGCGATTGCATTGGGACCAATAAAAACAGGCTCTCAACGATTGACATTGGCTGGTGGAGTCAATAATTTTGGAACCACGATTGGACCATTAATCGTGAGTTTTGCCATTTTTGGTGCTGCTGCAACTGGAAATACTGATATGAGTATCGAAAGTGTTAAAATCCCTTATTTAATATTGGGATTGGCCTTTTTACTTGTGGCTGTTTTATTGAAATTCTCCTCCTTACCAGAACATCCTGAAACAATAGATGAATCTGTTGAAGATACAAATTCTGCAAAAAATTCGGCATTGCAATATCCTCAATT
Organism: Klebsiella pneumoniae; assembly: GCA_943325355.2. GTDB lineage: Bacteria > Bacteroidota > Bacteroidia > Flavobacteriales > Flavobacteriaceae > Flavobacterium. The sequence continues at coordinate 2,497 of CALPPA020000280.1, forward strand.
AGTTATGGGAATGATTGCTATTTTTCTTTACGTGGGCGTCGAAGTTTCTACAGCTAGTAATTTACCTGCTTATATGGAAACCAAACTAGGATTTGCCATTGGCGATATTGCTCCTTATATCTCTTTGTATTGGGCGAGTTTGATGATTGGTCGTTGGACTGGAGCTGTTGAGGCTTTTACTGATAATATGAATCTTCAAAAAATACTGCGCTTTTTGGCTCCATATTTGGCTTTTGGTGTTTTCTTGTTCGTTAATGCTATTGCAAAAAACGATTTATCACCTTTCTATGTATATGGATTGATTATTTTGGTGTTAATTGCTGCCGATATGGCAAGTAAAGGAAATCCTGCAAGAATGTTGCTTATATTTTCAGTATTGGGAGCTGTGGCACTTTTTACAGGAATGGGAACTACAGGAATGATAAGTGTTTATGCCTTCACCAGTGTTGGCTTGTTTTGCAGTACGCTTTGGCCTTGCATCTTTACCTTGGCAGTAAGCGGATTAGGAAAACACACCAGTCAAGGCAGTAGTTTCTTGATTATGATGATTATGGGTGGAGGAATTGTAAGTTGGCTACAAGGAAGCGTTTCAGAAAGCATAGGTATCCAAAGTAGTTATATTGTTGGGGTTTTATGCTTTATTTATTTGGCATTTTATGCTTGGAAAGTAAGCGGGATTTTAAGAAATCAAGGAATTGATTTTGACAAAAAAATCAGTGGTGGACACTAAAATATTCCACTTATGCACAAAAAAGGACTCGCAAAATACACTGAACCCAAAAGTTTAGACAAATTTATAATTAATTTTGATAATGATGAGCTCGATATTGTATCGGGCTCATTTTGTTTAAATTTGATTTAATTCTTTCGCTATTGTAATAGTTTATATATTGTTTAA
>CALPPA020000281.1 GCA_943325355.2 Klebsiella pneumoniae
TATATAAATATTTAGGGTGGAATTCCATATTTTTAAATTTTATGCATCCTTGCTTGCCCGGTCTTTTTGAAAATAATTTAATGTGTGTGGTAAACGGGGCATTATGGACTTTAAAAGTAGAGGAAGGATTTTACATTGTTTTACCTTTTATTTTTTATGCTATTAAAAAATCCAGAAAGCCTTTATTAATACTCGCAAGTCTTTATGTTTTCTCACTCCTGTATTGGTTTGTGATGGATTTTTATCTAAATCAACCTTTACTCGCCAAACAATTGCCTGGTTATTTGGCTTATTTTGTAACCGGAATTTTTCTATTTTTAAATTTCGATTTCGTTCTCGAGAATAAAAAAAAGTTGTTGTTTATGTCGATTTTTGGGTTGATTATTTCCTATTATTTCCATTTTCAAATAAACATATTTTATCCGGCGGCATTTGGCACGATGGTTATAATTTCCGCTTATAGCTTGCCTTTCCTTAATAATTTTGGCAAATATGGCGATTTTACGTATGGACTTTATATTTATCATTTTCCAATAATCCAGCTCTTTAGACAATATAATTTATTTGAAAAATACAATCCAATTGTAATGGCGTTTATCGTGATTTTAATAACTTGTTTCTTTGCTGTTTTTTCTTGGTTTTTAATAGAAAAAAGATTTTTGGACAGATATAAAAATAAAGACGCAAAAAAAATTCTAGCGGCATGTTAGTAAAAACGAAAGCCATCGTCATTTCTTCCCTCAAATACCAAGAGAAAAGCTTGATTGTAAAATGCTTTACACAATCTAACGGTTTAAAATCTTATTTCGTTCGCGATGCTTTTTCTTCCCGAAAATCAAATCAAAAAATTGCTTATTTCCAGCCGCTCACCATTCTCGAAATCGAAGCTGTTCATAAAAACAAGGGAACATTAGAGAATTTCAAGGAAATCAAAATTGCAATGCCATTTCAAACTATACATTCGGATATTTATAAAAGTACGATTGTGATGTTTATTTCCGAAATTCTGCACCATTCCATCCACGAAGAAGAGAAAAATGAACATCTTTTTGCTTTTTTGGAAACGGCTTTGTTCTGGCTCGACAACCACGATCAAACTACAAATTTTCATCTAATTTTAATGCTGGAAATAACAAAATATCTTGGTTTTTATCCAGACATTTCCGAAATTGAATTCCCTTTTTTCGATGCAAATGAAGGTATTTTTACTCCATTCCACGGAATCGGTTCATTGACAGAACACGAAACCAACCTTTTTAAAAAACTGATTCATTTAAAATTCGACAATGACCAAAAAATCTTCCACGTCATCGAAAGGCAAATCGTTTTGAAAATCTTGATTGATTACTACACTTTCCATCTTGATGGATTCAAAAAACCAAAATCTTTAGAAGTTTTAGCAGCAGTTTTTTCTTGAATAATTTCCCCACGAATGAACCAAATTTTTACGAATAAGAAAAATTAGTATGAATTCGTGAAATTTGAGGCTAAAAAATGACCTAAGTCAATAACTTTTGCCTTTTGTTTTTTGCCTTTTTACTATTAATCACTACTTTCGCACCACGATTTAAGAAAAGGATAAAATGAGCATAAAATTTACTGAATACAAAGGACTTAACTTGCCTGTAGTTGCATCAGAAGTACTTGATTTTTGGAAAAAAGAGAACATATTCGAGAAGAGTGTAACCACTCGTGAAGGCAACCCACCATTCGTATTTTTTGAAGGCCCACCTTCGGCAAACGGATTGCCGGGAATTCACCATGTGATGGCACGCGCCATTAAAGATATATTTTGCCGTTATAAAACCCAAAAGGGATTCCAAGTAAAGCGTAAAGCAGGTTGGGATACTCACGGTCTGCCTGTAGAATTAGGAACCGAAGCAGCATTAGGCATTACCAAAGAAGACATTGGAAAAACCATTTCCGTAGAACAATACAACGAAGCTTGCAAAAAAACTGTGATGCGTTACACTGATGTGTGGAACGATTTGACCGAAAAAATGGGTTATTGGGTAGATATGGATGATCCATATATCACCTACAAATCCAAGTATATGGAAACCGTATGGTGGATTTTGAAGCAAATCTACAACAAAGATTTGATGTACAAAGGCTATACTATTCAACCCTATTCGCCAAAAGCAGGAACAGGATTATCTTCGCACGAAGTGAACCAACCAGGAAGTTATAGAGATGTTACTGATACAACTGTTGTGGCTCAATTCAAAGCATTGAATGAAACTTTGCCAAGCTTTCTTCAAGGTTTTGGAGATATTCATATTTTGGCTTGGACGACAACACCTTGGACTTTGCCAAGTAATACTGCATTAACCGTTGGTCCAAAAATCGATTATGTTTTAGTCAAAACTTTCAATCAATACACTTTTATACCTTCGAATGTGATTTTGGCTAAAAACCTGGTGGCGAAACAATTTTCGAAAGGCTTTTTTGCAAGCACCGAAGCCGCCGATTTTGAAAACTTCAAAGAAGGTGACAAGAAAATTCCATACCAAATCTTTACCGAATGCAAAGGAGCTGATTTAGTCGGAATACGTTACGAACAATTATTGCCGTTTACTTTGCCATACCAAAATCCGGAAAATGCTTTTCGAGTAATTTCAGGAGATTTTGTAACTACCGAAGACGGAACAGGAATTGTACACACCGCCCCAACTTTTGGTGCCGATGATGCAAAAGTAGCCAAAGAAGCTATTCCGGAAGTGCCGCCAATGTTGGTTTTGGATGAAAACGGAAACCCGGTTCCATTGGTAAACTTACAAGGTAAATTCATCGATGGTTTAGGAAGTTATTCCGGAAAATACGTTAAAAACGAATATTACACCGAAGGTGATGCTCCAGAACGCTCAATGGACGTGGAAATTGCCATTCAGTTAAAAGAAGAAAATAAAGCATTCAAAGTAGAGAAATACGTGCACAGTTACCCACATTGCTGGAGAACCGACACGCCAATTTTATATTATCCATTAGATTCTTGGTTTATAAAAATCACCGAAGTTCGTGATAGAATGTTCGAATTGAACGAAACTATCAACTGGAAACCAAAATCAACCGGCGAAGGACGTTTTGGGAATTGGTTGAAAAACGCCAACGACTGGAACTTATCCCGCTCTCGTTTTTGGGGAATTCCATTGCCAATTTGGAGAAACGAAGAAGGAACAGAAGAAATCCTGGTTGGTTCTGTTGAAGAATTATACAACGAAATCGAAAAATCAATTGCGGCAGGTTTCCAAAAAGAGAATCCTTTCAAAGGGTTCGAAATTGGAAATATGGACGAAGCCAATTATGATTTGGTTGACTTACATAAAAATGTAGTCGACGAAATCACCTTGGTTTCTGCTTCAGGAAAACCTATGAAACGCGAGGCA
>CALPPA020000282.1 GCA_943325355.2 Klebsiella pneumoniae
AAAGGAAAATAACCTCTAATTAGAGTTTTTCGATTGTGAATTTTGTATACAGCTTCCTTCCTACTCCATAAATTCCAGACCATAACCTCTGAATTCTTGGAGTTTTTAATAAGCAATTGTTCGGCTTTGGTAAAGATTTTATCCAAAAAACCTTTCCGTTTCCAATTGCTTTCTTTTCGGGCTAAAGCCAAATCGACGATGTCATTACCAATCATTTTTCGGATAATTTGGTTTCTATAATTTCTATTGTTGATTTTATATCAAGCATTCGTTCCATCGATTGGTTGTCAATTATAATAGAAAATTCTTCTTCTACATCTAAAATCACATCCACCAAATTTGCCGAATTTATTTGTAAATCATTTATGAAATCAGTATTATCGGTAAGATTATCAAAGGCTTCTTGATTTTTTATATATGGTTTTACGATTCCCTTTAACTTCTCAATTAATTCTGGTTTATTCATATTTTAAATATTTTTTAAATTTCGAATTTTTTAAAAATTACACATCCATTTACATCACCAAAACCAAAACTAGCTTTTGCAATAATAGTCAATTCTTTTTCAATTAATTGTTGTGGTATTCGGGACGCATCAATCAAGGCTATAATTTCAGGATGTAAATCCTCACAGTTAACGTTCGGGAAAACAAATCCGTGATACAATTGCAAAACTGAAGCCACGCTTTCAACACTTCCGGCACCAGACAAACAATGACCAACCATTGATTTTAGTGAGTTTATATAAGGAAAATCTACTCCACTCCTATCCAAAGCTTTGCTCCAGTTTTGTATTTCCAAACTATCTTTTGAAGTGGCTGTCAAATGTCCGTTTATGGCATCAATTTCATTGGGATGGATTCTTGCGTTTTCGATAGCATTTTTGATACATTTTTGCACTGCAACAGGATTAGGAGCCGTCATCGTACCTTGCCCACGTTGGCCTCCAGAATTGATGTTTCCGCCAAGAACTTCCGCATAAATTTTGGCACCTCGAGCCAGGGCAGTTTCTAAATCTTCCAATACCAAGGCTCCTGCCCCACTACCCGGAACAAATCCGGAAGCGGTTGCCGACATTGGTCTTGATCCTTGTTCTGGCGTTTCATTGTGTTTGAAAGTACATACTTTCATAGCATCAAATCCTCCCCAAATATAAGGACCAGAATCACTCGTACTTCCCGCCAAAATGCGTTTTGCCTGACCTAATTTTATTCGTTCAAAAGCCATCAAAATACTTTCTGTTCCCGTTGTGCAGGCTGATGAATTCGTTGTTACTTGATTTCCTAAACCCAGTTTACCTCCTAAATAAGCGCTAATACCACTATTCATAGTTTGTGCCACGGCAGTGCTTCCCAATCTTCGGGTTTGAAAATCGTCAATTTTATAAATACTTTCCCTGAACTTGTCAATTCCAGAAGTTCCGGTTCCAAAAATAGTTCCGCTATCCCAATCAGGCTCTTCATTGTCATCTATGGATAGTCCAGCATCTTTCCAGGCATCAATTCCAGCAATCACTCCATACAAAATTCCGCTTGAATTGAAGTTTCGAAGTTCTAGTTCAGTAAAGTATTGAAATGATAATTCAGTGGAAACTTCTGGTTTTCCGGCAATCTGACAAGAGAACTGCAAGCGTTCCAATTCGGCATCGTGTTTAATTCCTGAAACTCCATTTTTTATGGCATTGGTAAACGCATCAAGCCCTACCCCATTTGGAGCAACAACACCGAGACCTGTAATTACGACACGTTTATTCATTTTGTTATTTCGAGGAACGAAGCAATCTTATCCTCATATTTAAACTATCATTCCAGCAATTATGCCTCTGCAAACTTCCTCACCTTTTTCATTTTTCATTTCAACTTTGCATTTTAATTTGCCGAATCTAAAATATATTTTCTCCGAAATCACCGTCACTTTTTCTATTGGAAAAACCCGTCTTAAAAACTCAATATCAGTTGATGTTAAAGCTATTGACGTGTTTTTATTAAATGTATCATTTAGTAAATAAATACCTAAACAAACCAACCCGATTTGAGCCATAACTTCAGTCAAAATCACTCCTGGCGTGACTGGATTATCTTTGAAATGCCCTTTATAAAAATCTAGGTTTTCATCAAAAGTATACGTACCCTCTACTCCATTTTCGTCTATATGCAACAATTCATCAACAAACAAAAACGGTTTGGAATAGGGTAATTTTGATATGATTTCTTTTTTTGTCATTTTAAAATTGCAATAAAACCTTTTGTGCCGAAAATCCTGGTCCAAAACTCAACATTAATCCTTTCTCCCCTTTTTTTGGTTTGGAATCCATAATTCGTTCCAAAACGTATAAAACTGTTGCGCTAGACATATTTCCATACAATCGCAGCACTTCTTTAGTGTTATCAATATTTTTTCCTAAATCAGAAAATATACTTTCCACGGTTTGGACAATCTTTTTTCCACCTGGATGAAAAATTAAATGGTCTAAATCTTCTGTTTTTAAATTATTTTTATTCAAAAAAGGATTAATAATATCGGAAAAATGAGAAGAGATGGTTTCTGGGACTTCAATATCTAAAATCATCTGTAAGCCTGAATTCGTGAGCTTAAAACCCATCAAATGCTCTGCTTCATAAAAATGATACATTTCTTCGTCCAGAATTTCCAGGCCTTCATCGTGATTATGGGAAGAAAGCAAAACACAGGCAGCACCATCTCCAAATATGGCTGCGCTGACAATGTTTGCCATCGAAAAATCATCGAGTTGAAAAGTGGCTGTTGGACTTTCAACAGCGATTACTGCTGCTCGTTTTCCAGGATTGGCTTTCAAGAAATTTTTGGCATAAATAATACCAGATATTCCGGCTGCACAACCCATTTCGGTTACGGGAAGCCTAACAATATCTTGACGTAATTTAAGTTTATTGATTAAATACGCATCCAGGGAAGGAATCATAATTCCTGTGCAACTCACTGTGATAATATAGTCTAAATCTTCCGGTTTCCAATTGGCTTTTTGCAATGCTTTTTCCAATACTTTCGTGCCTAAATCTATGACCTCACGAACATAAATATCATTTCTTTCCTCAAACGATGTGTTTGTGAAAACTTCGATTGGATCCATAATAGAATAGCGCTTATCAACAGCCGCTCCTTCAAAAATTTTCTTCACTTTCCTGATGAATCTAGTATCTTGTCCTTCAAGCCAAGCATCAAGAAATGGGATAATTTCATCAGTTGTTCTCGAATATTTAGGTAATTGTTTAGAAACACATTTGATTTTCACACTCATATTTTATTTTAACTTTTAGATTAAAGACAGATTGATAATCGATTTAAACATCTTTCTTCTTTTTTCTATTATTTTTTAGTCTTTCCTAATTATCCATTGGTAACG
>CALPPA020000283.1 GCA_943325355.2 Klebsiella pneumoniae
AATGATGGAAACGGAAACATTGCTACACAAAATCAAAATGTAATATTAAACAATTCGATGTCAGCAATCATTTATGGTACAGCTTCTAGTTGTTCGGGAAGTAGCACTAATTTGCAAGTAGCAATTACTGCAGGTACTTCTCCCTATTCTGTAGTTTATACTAATGGAACTAGCAATTTTACAGTAAATAATTATACTAGCGGATCTGCAATCGCGGTCGCACCATCGGTTACAACTACGTATACATTAATTTCAGTTACCAGTGCAGAGGGTTGTTTAAGTCTAGTAAATAGTGGTTCAGCTGTAAAAACTATTGCATCTACTACTTGGAATGGAACAACCTGGTCAAATGGAGCGCCAATAAGCACTACGTCTGCAATTATTGCTGGTACTTATAATGTTGCTGCAAATTTAACCGCTTGTTCTTTAACGGTCAATAATAGTGCGGTGGTCACTATCCCTTCAGGATTTAATGTCACTCTAAACGGTGCTATTACCCTAAGTTCAGGTAGTTTTACTTTAGAAAATAATGCCAATTTGATTCAAACCTCGAATGTTGCCAATTCTGGAAACATTAATGTAAAAAGAAACAGTTCGGCTTTATTCCGTTTGGATTATACGATTTGGTCTTCGCCAGTTTCCGGCAGTCAGACTTTAGGATTGTTTTCTCCTTTGACTTCTTCAAATCGTTTTTACGAATATAGCACAAGTACAAATTTGTACAATGCAGTTTCTAGTGGAACAGCTTTTAGTCTAGCCAAAGGATATTTAATCCGTATGCCAAATAACTGGGTAGATTATGTAGTTTCACCGCCATCAACTCCATTACCTTGGACAGGAACTTTCACAGGAATCCCAAACAATGGAAACATTTCATTTACAATGTCGCTTGCTGGAACTGGATATAATGCAGTAGGAAATCCATATCCTTCAACAATTAGTATCGACAATTTTATTAGTGGAAATACGGGTAATATCAATGGAACGTTGTACTTCTGGAGAAAAAGAAATAATGCAACGCCTCCACCAACTTCTTATTCTACTTGTACCTCAGCAGGTTGTACAGTACTAAATAGCCACACCTATCCAAATGTTGATTATATTTCCATTGGTCAAGGGTTTCTTGTCAAAGCAACTACAACGACGCTGAACTTTACCAATAGTATGCGCGTAGCCGATAATACAAATCAGTTTTTCAAAACTAAAGCAATTGAAAAAAATAGAATTTGGTTGAATCTTTTAAGTGATGCAACACAATTAAACCAAATGATGTTGGCTTATATGACTGGCGCTACTATGGAAATCGATCCCGGAATTGATGGAGCCTATATCAATGACAGTCAAATCGCTTTAAACTCCCTAATTGGTGACGAAGAATTTGCAGTTCAAGGACGTGCTTTACCGTTTGATGGAACTGATATTGTGCCTCTTAGTTTCAAAGTCGTAAACCCAGGGAATTACACTATCGCCATCGATCACGTTGACGGTTTATTTGCCCGAAGCCAAGATATTATTCTAAAAGATAATGAGACTGGAATTGAAACGGACTTAAAAACTGGAGGCTATACCTTTACAGCATTAGGTGGAGAAACTAAGACTAGATTCGTATTAAAATACCAAAAAACTTTGGGAACCAATACGCTACTTTTTGACGAAAATAGTATTGTAGTGTATAAAAATGATGAAGTAATCTCTATTAAATCAAATGGAACAGCAATAGAAAATGTAAAATTATTTGATATCAGAGGTCGATTGTTATTCGAAAAAACAAAAGTAAATGCAAATGAAACTACTATTGAAAGTTCGAAATTTGCCAACCAAGTTTTAATAGTTCAAATTACATCTGACGATAAAAAAGTGGTAAACAAAAAAATTATAAACTAGGATTAGTTATTAATAAAAAATATATAACCAAGCTTTAAATCAATTTTAAAGCAACAAATAAAATCTCTTTAACCTATTAATTTGGGTTGAAGAGATTTTTTCTTTTTAAGTTATGATACTTCATTATTACGAGTCAACTTTTAGACCTATTAAAAGGGTATTTACAAAATTAAATTTTTATTGGATTATGTTAAGAATTCAGAATTTTAAGAGTAAAAATCTACTAATGTCGTTTGGCTTAAGATTTTACTGGAATAAAAAAGCAGCGTCACTTCGAGTAATCCCACTTTTGGGCGGGATTGTATCGAGAAGTCTACAAAAAAAGTTCTCGATACATTTTATTAAAAAAAGCTATCTCATTTTTTAATTAAATCGAACAGACGTTAACTTAGATTGATTTATCATAGTAAATTTAAAGCCTAAATGTTATAAATCAATCTACTAAATCAATTTTTAAATTCTATTTAGAATCTCTTTTTCTACAATTACTTTTCAAAATAGATGTGTTTTCCTTTTTATTTTTTTTTCAAACTCTATTACCATTTTAAATTCTAAACCATTGACTTTGAGTCATTAAACGGCGTCCTATTATTCTGATAAAATCTAAAAAATCTAATTTAAAGAAAATTAAAATACATATTAATTTTTCTTACTTAACTAAAAAAAAATTGTATTTCATCGAATTTATACGCATTTAAACAGTCTAATAATTAAAATTAAATAACTTTAATTATTGAAATAAGTTTGCGCCCCAAATTTATTTTTCTCTAAAAGATAATAATTTTATGGAAAAAACTACCCTACTGGCTAAAAGAGCTTATCTATTTATAGCGCTACTATTCGTACCTCTTTTTAGTATTGCCCAAACAAGCATTACTTTCCCAACAGCTACAACTTGGACTTGTCCTGCTGGTGTTACTCAAATTACTATCGAAGCCTGGGGTGGCGGTGGTGCTGGTGGTGGTGCCTCAGGATTCCCTTCTGCTGGTGGTGGTGGAGCTGGTGGAGCTTATGTAAAAAACACTACATTATCTGTTACCCCAGGATCTTCATACAACGTTACAGTTGGCGACACAAAAACAGGAACAACTAATACAGTACAAAATGGGAATTCATCATCATTTGCTTTAACAGCAACCCCAGCCGTTTTACTTATAAATGCAGTAGGTGGAAATGGAGGTTTAGTTTCATCATTAAATACTACTTCAGTAGCTGGAGGCGCAGCAGTTGCAACTGGAAATATCGGAGGTACAACTTCTAATATTTATGGTTTAGCAGGATTAACAGGAACTGGAACGGCTGGCTCAAGAGGAGGAAATGGTGGTGCTTCGGGAGTTGGATCATCAGGAGGTACAGGCTCAACATCCGATGCCGCAGGTGCTGCAGGTTCCACTTTTGGTGGTGGTGGTGCTGGAGGAAAATCAAGGACTACAGCAGATAGGGCCGGTGGAAATGGTGCGGCAGGCAAAATTATTATTTCTTTTGATAGTCC
>CALPPA020000284.1 GCA_943325355.2 Klebsiella pneumoniae
ATGGGATAGTACAAATTTTGGAGCTTATTTTGTTTCAGGTTCCGCTTTATTGACTGTAGCCGTAATGATCATAACTGTTTTTGCTTTTAGAAAAATATATAGGTTAAAACCGTATTTGACTAATATGCATTTCGATAAAATGGGGCAAGCTATGGTTTTGTTTGGATTAATATATGCCTATTTTAACATTAATGAATATTTGGTTCCTGCTTATAAAATGTCAGGTTTACATGCCAATCATTTATTGAATTTATTTGTGGGAGAAGATGCACTATTTTATTGGTCAGTGGTGTTTTTTGGAATTGCAGTACCGTGTATTTTACCAATGTTCAAAAAATTGAGGAAACCATTTCCGCTTACTATTACAGCAGTTGCCGTATTAATAGCAGGTTGGTTTAAATTTTATTTAATTGTAATTCCTGGACTTTCCCATCCTTTATTACCCATACAAGACGTACCTGCTTCTTGGAGTCATTATACGCCAAGTTTGATTGAAATGATTATTGTTGCAGCAACGATTGCAGGAACAATGCTTTTAGTGACCTTGTTTTCAAAATTTTTCCCTATTATTTCAGTTTGGGAAGTTGCAGAAGGAAGATTAGAGGGTAAAAAAGAAATAATTAACTATAAATAAAGATGAAAAAGTATAACTATTTTATAGCAACTTGCATTGTAATTTTGTTATCTATAGCAAACACGTTTGCTCAAGATAAAGAAGCACTAATCACATTGACTTTCGAAAAAGCGGACTCTCTCTATGTTTGCAAAGCATTGGTTACATCCGAGGGGATTCCTGTAATTGAAGTACCCGTAAATTTATCCGTAAAACGCTTGTTTAGTAACTTGCCTATTGGTGATGCTGTTGCTACGGATTCAACCGGTGTAGCCACTTTTGAATTTCCGCAAGATATCCCTTCTAGTAACGGAAAATTAACTATATTCGCTAGTATAGTTGATGATGAGAACTATATGAATACTGAAGTAAGCGGAGAAGTAAATTGGGGCATAGTGGTTGTTAGTGATAACTCAGATTTAAAGGAACGTTCTATAGCTGCCGGAAGAGATGGTGCGCCAATTTATTTTATTGTTTCCTCTCTCTTAGTTATAGGTTTGTTTTGGGGAGTTATGCTATATGCAGTTTTACAGGTATTTAAAATAAAAAAATTAGGAAAAGTTCAAGAAATAAAAGAGTAACATTTAAAACTAGTATTAATATTAAAATTCGAAAAGTATGAAAAAATTCTTTTTTGGGGTAGCAATTATTGCAGCCCTTATGTTCACACAAACTTCTAACGCACAAGCAAAACCAAAAGGAAAAGAATGGAAAGTTCCTGCGGCTGATGCTGGCAAAAAAATGCCTTCTGGTGTTGATGCTGCTGCCGGTAAAACTTTATGGGGAACCAATTGTAAATCTTGTCATGGTGTAAAAGGTTTAGGCGACGGTCCTAAAGCAGAAAAAATCGACATTTCTTGTGGAGATTTTTCTTCTAAAGAAATTCAATCTAAATCAGATGGGGAATTATTTTACTATACTAAAGTAGGTAGAAAACCGATGCCATCGTACAAAGAAAAACTAAGCGATACTGAAATATGGCAATTAGTTGCTTATATGAGAACTATGAAAAAATAGTATTTTAACCAATAAAAAAGTCCCGTTCCGATTATTTCGGGACGGGACTTTTCATTTGCAATAGAAAGCGATTATTTCTTGCTCCACTCCGCAATGCTATCTTTATTCATTTTCACATAATCTTGATTCTTAGCAGCTTCGGCACTCGCAAGTGAAATTTTTGCAGTTTCAATAGCTCCTGTTTTGTCTCCTTGTTTGGCTTGAATCAACGACTTTAAACGGTTGTACCAGAATGGTTTGTCTTTGTTCATTTCCAAAGCTTTGTTTATATAAGTCAAAGCTTTTGTCATATCTCCGTTAGACTGCTGTAAATATTGCGCTGCTGAAAAATAGTCTCCTGCAGTTGGTCCCGCCAAAGTTTTGTCAATACTTGCCATTGCAGCCTTTTGTGTTGGAACTTCAAATTTTATTGCTACCAAAGTTTTTTCCCAAGACAATTCTAAATGTGCAAAATTATTATCCAGATTATTGATACCAATAGTGAAACTTTCTACATTTCTATTTAATAATTCAGGTTTCACATTTGTTCTTAAAGCTACTTTTGATTCGTCCCAGTTTTCCGGATTTCCCCAGTTATCTGTTGATGTATAGAAAATTACTTCCCAATTATCAGCTTTAGGGGTTGTGTATAAGGCATATTTCCCTTTTGGTAATGTTTTTCCGCCTATAACTACATCTTCACTAAAAGAGATTGTGGTATTATCATTTGCTCCAGTTCTCCATAATTTTCCATAAGGAACCAAGTTATTAAATACATCTCTGCCTTTTGAGCTTGGTCTGGAATACACAATTTCAACATTGGTTAAACCAACAACTTGAGTTAATGTAGACTTTGGGCTTGGTTGAGGTGTTTTTACTTGAGCTTCAATAGCATAATTTGCAATCATCATTGCCAACAAAAAAATTATTTTTTTCATAATAGTTTAATTAGATTTCTTCAAAATTACAAATTCAAGCATTTAAAAATGTTAAATATTCCTTAATTTGAAATTAATATCTAGAGATTAACTCAAAACTTAATTCATTAAAATGATTAATCACAACATCGGCCCTTGTTAAATCCTGTAGTTTTGAATGTATGCTGTTGTAACCAATGCAAAAAATACCTGCAGCTTTTGCAGCGATAACTCCATTTGTACTATCTTCAATCACGATGCAATTTTCTTTTGAAGCAACCGATAAATCTGCAGCAAATTCAAAAATTGCTGGATGTGGTTTTGAATTAGGAAAATCTTCTCCGCTCACAATATGGGTGAAATATTGATGTAAATTAAATCGTTTGAAAACACGGTCAATCGTCACTTTCGAAGCAGATGAAGCTACAATTAATTGAATTCCGTTTTGGTGTAAATCGGTGATTAATTTCTCGACACCTTCTAGCAATACCAAATCTTCTTTATTGTCGAAAGCGTCATTAAAAAGCGTTCTTTTTCTCTGAATTAAATCTTCGACTTCACCATCAATCGGAAATAAATCTTTTAATTTTTGGAAAGTATTTCGGGTAGAATTCCCCATAAAGGAGGTGAACATTTCCTTGGAAACGTCAATATTTAATTCGGCAAAGTGTTGAAAATAAGCGTAGCTATGAACGGGTTCCGTATCAACGATAACTCCATCCATATCAAAAATTACGGTTTTTATCATTTAGTTAAGTATTCAGTGTTCAGTATTCAGTGATCAGTGATCAGTAATCAGTAATCAGCATTAGTGCTGACTGAATACTGAGAACTGAC
>CALPPA020000285.1 GCA_943325355.2 Klebsiella pneumoniae
CATTGTCTTTGTGATACAAAGCATCGTAAGGTAGGTTTGCAATGGCATTTGCTCCGCCTAAAATAGCACTCATACACTCTGTTGTGGTGCGAAGCATATTGACGTTGTAGTCGTAGATTGTTTTGTTTCTTTTTGAGGGAGAAACCAGTAAATGGCAATCGTGATTATGGTTGTATTCTTTTGCAATTTGTTTAAAAAGCAATCGCAAAGCACGAAGTTTAGCGATTTCGAAAAAGTAATTCGTTCCTACAGATACTTCAAAGACAATCGGTTTATCTATAGTTTTAATTCTATTGAAATATTCGTTAGCGTGTGCTAAATTATAAGCGATTTGTTGCACCATATTGGCACCGGCATTTTGGTAGAGGCTGCCATCGATGTTTATCAATGAAATGTTCGTTGATGCTGCTGAAAGTAAATTTAGTGTTTCAAAGTTGTTTTTTTCTTTGGTTTTAAACCAGTTTCCTTCTCTAGCCAATTGCCCTATAGGGTCGAGGTTGCAGAAAATTGTTGCTTTTATTGAATTGGCAAAGGCATCAATTTTGTTAATAAATTCGATTGAAAGAAATCCTAGATTAAAGTAAATAGTAACTTTTTCAAGAGGAAGGTTTTCCAAAAGTTTTGCAACATCGGTATTTTCATCTTCTATGGTAAAACGGATGCTTTCGGCACCGCGATTGATGCTGTCTAGGGCTCGAAGATTTGATTTGGACAAATCGTGCACGAAGATGTTTTGGCAAATTTTAAACTCGGAAGCTTTAGTATGTATATCTGAAACTCCTTCGAATTCGTCTTTATGGTAAAAGGGTTTTACCTGAATGTCTTCTGGAGAATTCCAAATCAGGGTTTCGTTATAATCGGCTCCATTGAGTTCGAACTGTATTTTTTGTTTCCAAAGTTTGGAAGTAACAGGATTGAAATCGTCGAATAGATTTTTCATTTATTGAGTTATGTTTTGCTATCGATTCTTGATGAATTTTTGGTTGTCAGTTCGAGTGTTTTATTGAAAAATGCGACAGTTTTTTTAATAAAATGTATCGAGAACTCTATTTTTGAACACTTCTCGATACAATCCCGCCCAAAAGCGGGATTACTCGAAGAGACGGTTAATATAATTTACTTTGCCATCTATTTTTTAACATCTTTTTCGATGGTATCGCCTTCGAATTCTATGATGTAGATGTCTTCACTGTCTTTTTTCATATAGTATTTTTCTCGTGCATATTTTTCGACTTGGTCGGGATTATTAAGTTGTTTAATTTTTTGCTGGTCTTTGCGGATTTCTTCTTTATAGTAGGTTGCGTTGTCTTCGAGTTCGTTGATTTGTTTGTCGAGAATGCGATGGTCAAAATAGGAATAGTTGTCGAGGAATATCATCCAGGTCGAGAAAAACAACAATACCCAAACGTATTTGTTGCTTAAAAATTTGAACCAAGGTTTGTCTTTGTATGAGTTTGTCATTTATGAGTTATTGTTGTTTTAATAGAATTTCGAATTGTAAACCAATGCCCTAGCCCTGATGGAAGGGAAAATCCTCCCGATTTTTCTTCGGGAGATTTGGAATGACAGCAGGAAACAGCTTCAAATAATTAATAGTATAAAATTACAAAAAAAATTATAAAATTCGTTGATTTATTACGGCACGAACCACGTCTATGGCTACGGTGTTGTATTTGTCGTTGGGTATGATGATGTCGGCAAAGGCTTTTGTGGATTCGATAAATTGCTGGTGCATAGGTTTTAATGTGGTTTGGTAACGGGTTAAAACTTCCTCCATATCTCGGCCACGTTCTGCTATGTCCCGTTTTAATCGGCGAATTAATCGCTCGTCAGAATCGGCGTGGACGAATATTTTGATGTCAAATATATCCCTCAATTCGGGATGGGAAAGAATTAGAATTCCTTCGACAATCATCACTTTTCGGGGATGTGTTATAATAGTGTCTTCGGTCCTGTTGTGGGTTGCAAAGGAATAAACGGGCTGGTTGATTGTTTTGCCTTCTTTGAGTTCCTTGAGGTGGGCGACTAATAAATCGAAATCGATGGCTCTGGGATGGTCAAAGTTGGTTTTTGACCGTTCCTCGTAACTCTCGTTTGTGGATGCTTTGTAATAGGAGTCTTGGGCTATGATTCCCACTTCGGTATGAGGTAGTTCATTCATTATTTGATGGACTACGGTTGTTTTTCCTGAGCCTGTTCCGCCTGCAATTCCTATAATCAGCATAAATAGTCGTGTTATGTTAGTGTTGGAACAAAAATAGGGATTTAATTTAGAGTGAATTTTATTTTTTTCGAAATGTTTGGATGGATTGCAGGATGTATTATATAATAAGTAGCAGGGTTGGGTTTAATGCGACTTGTTTTTTTTGCCACAGATTATAAAGATTTCACGGATTTGATCCGTTAATTTGCCTCAATAATTATTGGGATTGGATAATGGATTTAAAAAAAAACAATTTTTTTTCTCTTGTAACCACTAAGAAATTAAGATTCATTTATGTTGGAAACTTAAGTTTCTAAATTTTTTAATGGTTTAAAAAAGATATTTTTTTGTTTTGCTGAGTGGAAAGTTTCAAAAAACAGTTTGGCTTTCTACAACGATTAAGTAAAATTTCAGGGGTTCTTCCCTACCTTTTGTTTGGTGATAATTTTAGTGACATTGAAATCTACCTTGTTTTTTAGAATCTTCCTAAAAACTATAAAATGGTCACAAGGGTCAAAAAAATCTTTTTACAATGTAATGATATTGAGTAAGTTAAATATTTTTTATATAATTTTATTATTTTTATTAATCATTTTTCTCATTAAGAAGTTGATTGATTTACCCCCATTAATTGATTTATTTGACACTAATTTATTGAAATAAGTCCTATATTTTTGAAATCTGGTTAATTATTAAATACTGAATTTTAGCCCGATAAATTTTTTTTGTCCCAAACGAAAAGATATTTAAAATACAGGATTCTCAAAATTGTAAATTTTTTGAGTCCTAAACGAAGAAGTTTTTTAAAGTACCTACACGATTACAATAATGCATTTTTTTGTGTCGAACGAAAAGTTTTTTTGAAGTACATATTTTTAAAAAATACAAATATAGCAGATTGCTTAACAACCATTTACAACAATTTTATTATCTAAACCAAAATTACTATGAAAAACAAATTACTTAATCGTCTGTGACTAATAATTCACTTGCATCTCCAGGTACTAGTTCTACTGCTAAATTGTTAAAATTGGCTACGGTAGTTCCGGCTGCACCAGCCTCTTTGGCAATGAACAATGGATTAAATACTACTGCTATAACAGTAATTAGTAAAATGATTGGACAAGGAGCAACAGTTAAATTACTTGCCGCTACCTC
>CALPPA020000286.1 GCA_943325355.2 Klebsiella pneumoniae
CTGGTTCCGAAATAATTAGAATTATTTTTTGTGCTAAAATTACTAAAGGTTACTGTAAGTTGATTGTTAGAAAAAATGGCAGAACCTGCAGGATTAACATTTATTGAAGATAAATCCCCGCCTAGAGCTCCAAATGCACCGCCCATAGCTCTAAAACGAGCGGTTCCATTCAAATTGTCTTGGCTATAACGAATTGCATCTGGTATCTCTTGAGAATGAGTAACACTAAAAGCGAAACCAGCAAACAGTAGGAATATGTATTTTTTCATCTTTTTTCAATTTAGGTTTTATATTTTTTTACAAAAAGGAAAAATAATTATCTTCTTCCACCGCTTGATGATCTTCCACCTCCACCACCGCTGTATCCACCACCTGATGATCTACTACTACCACTATTATAACTATTTGTGTTAGGACTATAAGATCTTGTATTAGAATAGTTTTGACTTCTGGAGCTGTTAGTATTAGTGTTAGATCTTGTTGCTCTTGAAGAATTATTTTCTCTGTAATCACGAGTCATAAATGAAGAGTCGTTTCTAGAAGTACTATTGGTAGTACTATTTCTATTAATTGAGTAATTAGATCCTCTATTAGTGCTATTAACTCCAGTTTGAGAATATCTATTTCCATTTACTCCATTGGCGTAAGATGAACCTCTTCGGCTTGAATTATAAGAGTAATTATTGTTGTATCCATAAGCCGGATAACCCCAGCCATATCCAGGATATCCCCAGCCAAATCCGCCACCCCAGCCCCAACCAGGATATCCCCAGCCCCAACCAGGATAACCCCAGCCAAATCCGCCACCCCAACCAAAACCAAAAAATGGGTCGCCCCAACCAAATCCCATGCCCATTCCGAAAGACATATTCCATGGATCATTATAAATATTTATAATATTTGTTTCTGTAAAACCTTGGTTTTGGATTTTGATGGTATCGTTTAATACCTCGTTGTTTTCTTGCAAAGAGCTGAAATAGTTTTTGTACTGAGTACTGGCGACAGATGGAGTTTCTCTTGCGGTATTACCATATATTCCATCGCTATCATAATACGAACTATTTTGATAGGATCCACATGAAGTTACTAGAACACTTAACAATCCAATTAGGGAATAAAGTGTTGCATTTCTGGATAAAAAAGTATTTGTTTTCATATCAATGGGAATTTTTATTGTTGCACATTACAAAAATAGTTAGATTTGCGGAACTATTTAGTTAAAATTATTAAAACAAAATTTGTGCCAAACTATTCAATATGAGTAAGAACCTTACTACACGAACTGAAGATTATTCAAAATGGTATAATGAACTGGTTGTAAAAGCCGATTTAGCCGAAAATTCTGGAGTTAGAGGATGTATGGTTATCAAACCCTACGGCTATGCAATTTGGGAAAAAATGCAGGCAGAACTCGATAGAATGTTTAAAGAAACTGGTCATCAAAATGCCTATTTCCCTCTGTTCGTTCCAAAAAGCATGTTCGAAGCAGAAGAAAAAAATGCAGAAGGCTTTGCCAAGGAATGTGCCATTGTGACTCATTATAGATTAAAAAACGACCCTGATAATCCAGGTAAATTAATTGTAGATCCAAACGCAAAACTCGAAGAAGAATTAATTGTTCGTCCAACAAGTGAAGCCATAATTTGGTCCACTTACAAAGGATGGGTTCAATCCTATAGAGATTTACCTTTGTTGATTAATCAATGGGCAAATGTGGTGCGATGGGAAATGAGAACGCGATTGTTTTTGAGAACGGCTGAGTTTTTATGGCAAGAAGGGCATACGGCTCATGCAACTAAAACTGAAGCAGTTGAAGAATCCGAAAAAATGATGAATGTATATGCTGATTTCGCCGAGAATTTTATGGCAATTCCAGTTATAAAAGGCCTTAAAACCGAAACTGAACGTTTTGCAGGAGCAGAAGAGACGTATTGTATAGAAGCCTTAATGCAAGACGGAAAAGCATTACAGGCTGGAACCTCACACTTCTTAGGGCAAAATTTCGCTAAGGCTTTTGATGTTAAATTTGCTAACGCCGAAGGGAAACAAGAACACGTTTGGGGAACCTCATGGGGAGTTTCAACCCGATTGATGGGAGCCTTAGTTATGACTCATTCAGATGATCAAGGATTAGTTTTGCCTCCTAGTTTAGCACCAATTCAAGTGGTAATTGTTCCTATTTATAAGACAGATGAACAGCTAGAAGAAATTTCTGCTGTAGTGAATGGGTTGGTTTCAGAATTTAAAAAATTGAATATTTCAGTTAAATTTGATAATAGAACTACTCAAAAGCCAGGATTCAAATTTGCTGAATGGGAATTGAAAGGAGTGCCTGTTCGAATTGCAGTGGGGCCAAAAGATCTTGAGAATGGAACTTTTGAAGTAGCCAGAAGAGATATTTTGACAAAAGAAGTAGTTTTAAAAGAATCGATAATAACCTTTGTAAGTGATTTGTTAGCCCAAATTCAAAATGATTTATTTGAAAAAGCACTAGACTATAGAAATACTCATATCACTGAAGTAAATAGCTTTGAAGAGTTTAAGGCAGTTTTAAATGGCGAAGGAGGCTTCGTTTCAGCACATTGGGATGGTACTGCAGCGACAGAAGAAAAGATTAAGGAATTGACTAAAGCGACTATAAGATGTATTCCTTTGGATAGAGTAGAAGAGACAGGAAGTTGTATTCTCACTGGTAATTCATCTGCTGGAAGAGTATTTTTTGCAAAGGCGTATTAAAAAAATATAATTTTTTTTGCATCTACTATTGTGCGTCTCAAAAATAGTTGTATTTTTGCATCCGCATTAGAGAAGTATGGCCCGTTCGTCTATCGGTTAGGACGCATGGTTTTCATCCATGTAAGAGCGGTTCGATTCCGCTACGGGCTACAAAAAAATTAATAAAGAATAAATTATTTAAAAAAAATGGCAAATCATAAGTCAGCTTTAAAGAGAATTAGAAGTAACGAGAAAAGAAGAGTTTTAAACAGATATCAACATAAAACTACTCGTAATGCTATTAAAGCATTAAGAATAGCGACAGATAAAGTTGATGCTACTTCTAAGTTATCTGCAGTAATATCTATGATTGATAAATTAGCTAAAAAGAATATCATTCATGACAACAAAGCATCTAATTTAAAATCTAAACTAACGAAGCACGTTTCTAAATTGTAAAAATTACAGTTTTTCCAAATATAAAAAGCCTAGCTAATGCTAGGCTTTTTTATTAATGGAATATAATTAGATTATTTCTCTAATGTATTCAAGCATTTCTTTAGAGATAGGTTTTGATAAAAAATCAATAACCATAGGATATTTGTTTGATTTTTCTAAATCCTCTGGGTCAATAGTCGAA
>CALPPA020000287.1 GCA_943325355.2 Klebsiella pneumoniae
CTAAAACTTTTAATGCTTTTATTGTTTTTGTGTTGGTGCAATGGTGGTCGGCTTCGATATTAGATTATCCGGACATGAATGGACAAAAATTGATGGCAACTAATAGCAGTAAAGACTTGATGAAAAGTGTTTTTATTCCTTCACTTTCGATAGTTCTTTTCAGGGTTTTATTGTTTACATTGCCTTTTATGGCGGTTTGTTACGGTTATGCTAATGGTGCAGCAGATAGCGAATTGGCTTTTACTTCCTTATTTGTGAAAGCGCTACCGTCATGGATACTGATTTTAGTGGTTTTTTTATTCCTGATTCCTTTTCTATCTTTTGTGCAAAACAATCAAAATTGGGGAGGTTCCTTGTTGATTGAGAATTTTTATAAACATACTATCCACCCCAATTTGAGTGATGTTAAAGCAAAAAAATTGGGAATAATGGCGATGATTTACGTCATTACTGCAGCTGGAGGTATTGCCATTTATGCCGATTCGTTAGTAGGAATAACGAAATATATATTTGCCATAACAGCAGGAGTTGGTCCTGTTTTTATCTTGCGATGGTATTGGTGGCGGATTAATGCTTGGTCACAATTATCGGCGATGGTTGCAGCTTTAATCTATCCACCGCTGTTGGATTGGTTTTATGATAACTATATCGCTTTTCATCAATTAATTAGTGGTTTAGAACACAATTTCAAGATCGATTATTATCCTATTAAAATTATAGTTTTAACAATCGCGGTTTGTTTTACGTGGTTAGTGATTACCTTTTTAACTGCACCCACAGAGACCAAAACATTAGAAAATTTTGCCAAAACCATAAAACCTGGTGGCTTTTGGAAACCATTTAACGACAGCGGCAAATCTTTTTCTAAACTAAGACTTTTGGCTTGGCTGCTTCAAACCGGAAATGGGCTCTTGCTCTACTTTATCTTTTGGAATTTCTTAATAGGGAATTATTTTGTTTTTATTGGATTGTTGCTTTTGTTTGTTTTAGGGTTCTTTGTTTCTTATCAACTTATTCAGAAAGCGAATGCCTGTTATGATTTGGACTTGGAAAAGTAAATTACTGGAATTTCCAGTTTTCACGCACAATGAATCAAAAAGGTAAGTTGACTATAAAAAGTTCAAAAAATGCTGTTTCAATTATTTGATAGGTAAAATATACGACTACTAATAAGACAAAAAACAGAATTAATGCGAATGCGCCCGCACCTTCGCCTCCCATTCTAAAAAGTGCACCAAATAATAAAGGATAAATTACAAAAAGTACAATTATACCGAGAATAGATACAACTATTATTCCCATACTATCTGCCCAATCTAATGTGAAGAAACTAATTTCTTTTCTATCAGATAATTTGGAAGAGAAGTAAACTTTTTTGATGCTACTATTTTCTTCAAAATAAAATCCTTTTCTCCAATTTGAGTTTTCATAATTATCATCCATAAGTAGTTCATCACCATTTTCTAGTTGACCTGTTACTTTGTATTTTTTTCCTGGACCAGAACGTAGATTTAATTTTTTAACCAATATGCTTGATAATTTTATGTTGTTTGAAATCGATTTTTCATTCAAATCCCAATCGAATGTTACATATTCTTTTCCATTCGCTTTCTTCACAAAAATAGTATCTATAATTTTAGTTCCTGATAGAAAGTTTCCCTTAGTTTTAAAGTAAGTTAATAATTCTTCATTACCATTGCTGCAATTCAAAGTTACTTTGTAGCTTTCGTCAGTTAATTTTTCAATTGTTTCAATATCAAAAGACAGCAATTCATTTGCGCTTAAAAATCGTTCCTCAAAAGTATATAAGTTTTTGTGGTCTTCAGGCCAGATGTATTTTGAAGCGGATGAAGTTTCACCTGCGTTTAATCTGTTAAAGGTTTTTTTGATGTTTCTTTCGTTAGAATCGCAAGAAACGAGCACTAATGAAATTAATGTTAGGTAAATTAAATTTTTCATGTTTTTAAATATTATTTAAAAAGACCCCTTAGTCCCTTTTTATTTTCGCTTTCAATTAAAATAAGTTGTGATTTATATTTATCGCTTAAATCTTTAAATTTCATTTGCATAAATTCATTATTCAGAGCTCTTAATTCTAATATTAACAAATACTTATCTGCTATTTCTACAATTTCTTTACGCTCAAGTTTTCGAACATTATTTCCACCACCTAAAGTCAGTCCGACTTTTATAATGCTACCCACTCCAGGAATCATTTCTGCAACGTGACCAATGGTACTCGAATTTATTTTACTAAGAATAGCTTTGCCTTCATCAGTATATTTATGGTATGCTTTTGTATTCTCTTTCAATCTAGGAAATGGTTCGACCTCAACTTTTAAAGTCTTTTCAGCAACTCTATTAACCCATTTGGTAGTTCTGAGGATTAATTCTTCGTTTGAAATTAAGAAACCATCTGAGTCCTCGCTTGCTTCTGCAACGGGTTTATTAAGCTTCGAAAGCTCGCCTTCAATAATCATTTCTGCTTCGATTTCATCTAAACCTAGTTGTTGCGCTTTTTTTAATAATAACACTTTCTCGTTTGGTTGCAATTCGCCGTCAGCTAATGCTAATGCAATCAGTTTATAAAATTGTTCCATTTTGTGAGTTTTAAAATCGGTTTAGTTTAAAATTCTAACCAAATAAATTTATTCATTATCGAAGAATCTTTCTTCGAAAGTTTTTGGTTTCAGCTCGGCCTTGGGTTTTTCTCCTAAAATTTCAACGGGATCAATTCCAATTATTTTTAAATAATTTCGTCTTTTATCGTCCCAAATTTCAGCAAGCTTTTTACATTTAACTTCAGCGCCAACGGTAGTTGCTACATATTCCCATTTCATTTGAATACAAATAAGTTGAGCACGCTCGGTATTTTTTTTAGAAATGGATTTGATTAAATCTTTCTCTAAACTTTGTAACCTTTCGATTTCAGTGTCAATACTTTTTTGTTCGCAACTTGTAAAGAGGCAAGCCAATAAAAATCCAAATAGTAATTGTTTTAACTTCATATTGATTTATTGAATCTTACGGACTATTTACATTAATTACCAAAAATTAATTCATTGCAGATTTAATATGTCTTAACAAAATGGCTTCGGTATATTTATCTAGTCTGCCATATTGCCAAGAACCACATAAAATTGTGGGTATTTTTTTATTATTGATTTCTGAATAATAAATACCCTTTTCGTCATCTATCTTTGAATTTTGAAGGATAATTTGTCGGTAATATTCTGCAGCCATTGCATTTGGTATAATAATCACTTTAGGATTCAAATTCAGTATGTGACTTTTCAAAATATTTAATTGCTCTATCCCAAATTCATTTAAAACAC
>CALPPA020000288.1 GCA_943325355.2 Klebsiella pneumoniae
AGTCCTTTTATTGTTTCGAAAAATGTTGCCAAAGGAATGATTCAACGTGGTGGTGGGAAAATAATCAACATTTGCTCGATGATGAGTGAGCTTGGAAG
This sequence comes from Klebsiella pneumoniae, assembly GCA_943325355.2. GTDB lineage: Bacteria > Bacteroidota > Bacteroidia > Flavobacteriales > Flavobacteriaceae > Flavobacterium. The sequence continues at coordinate 99 of CALPPA020000288.1, forward strand.
AGATTCTGTAAGTGCTTATGCTGCAGCCAAAGGAGGACTAAAAATGCTGACTAAAAATATGGCTACCGAATGGGCTAAATTTAACATCCAAACTAACGGAATTGGACCTGGTTATTTTGCAACAAGCCAAACAGCACCTATTAGAGTGGATGGACATCCATTTAACGATTTCATAATAAGCAGAACACCAGCTGCTCGTTGGGGAGATCCAGAAGATTTGCAAGGAGCTGCCATCTTTTTGTCTTCCAAAGCGAGTGATTTTGTAAACGGTCACATTTTGTATGTAGATGGAGGAATTCTGGCTACAATTGGAAAACCATCTAATGAAATTTAAAAAATGAAACCGAATAAAGTACTACTCTTATTTTTTTTCGTCACATTGCTTTCCTATTCTCAAAAAGCCAAAATCATCACGGTTTCCAATGATTTAAATGTAGACAGAGAATTTGAAACTATCGAATTATCCAAAGCAGCATTGGGTTTAAAAAGTACCGATGTATTGGATAAATATGGAATTAGAGAAATGGGCACTTCCAAATTTTTAGTTTCTCAATGTGTTGATGAAAATGGAGATGGAATTTCGGATGTGATTTTATTTCAACCAACAATCAAAGCAGCGTCTAATAAAAAGTTTGAAGTTATCCTAAATAATGATGCTAAAGCCAAAGAGCCAAATAATTATTGCTATTCGCGTTTTGTTCCTGAAAGAACTGATGATTATGCTTGGGAAAACAACAAAGTAGCTTTTAGAACTTATGGACCAGTTGCCCAAAAAATGACTGAAGACAAGGTAAAAGGGGGTACACTGACAAGCGGAATTGATGCGTGGTTGAAAAGAGTGGAGTATCCTATTATCAATAAATGGTATGAAAAGTATACCAATGGAACAGGAACTTATCATAAAGACACTGGCGAAGGACTAGATAATTTTCACGTGGGAGACAGCCGAGGAATCGGTGGTATTGCAGTAAAGATAGATAGTGTTTATTATCTGTCCAAAAATTTTATTACTTGGAAAACCATAACAACAGGACCAATTCGAACCAGTTTTATTTTGACTTATGCCGATTGGGATGCCGCCGGTAACAAAATAACCGAAGTAAAACACATCAGTTTAGATTATGGAAATTTCCTTTCCAAATTTGAAATTTCAGTTTCAGGAACCAAGTCGCTTTCTGCAGGAATAACCTTGCACGATAATGACGGAATAACCGAAGCAAATCTAAAAGAAGGCTGGATTGATTACTGGCAACCTCTTGAGGACTCCGAATTAGGAACAGGAATAGTTTTTCCAAAGAATACAGGAATCAGTTTTGAGAAATATCTTAACCCTAAAAAAGATTTATGTAACCTTTATGTGACTTTAAAGGTTAAACACGATAAAGTGTTGTATTACGCTGGTTTCGGTTGGAAAAAACAAGGGGAATTTACCACAAAAGAATCTTGGGAAAAATATTTAGGGCAGTTTGCCAATAAAATTAACCATCCGCTTACAGTCAATATAAAATAGAAATAGGCATTTAAACTCAAGCAGTTTTCATTGTAACCAACATTAATTAAACAAAAAAACTGTGTAATGGAGAAAAGCAACCAAACGCTTGGCGAATTTATTATAGAAAATCAAAAAGATTTTCAGTATTCATCAGGCGAATTATCCCGGATATTCAATTCCATTCGGTTAGCGGCAAAAGTGGTGAGTTATAAAGTAAACAAAGCCGGATTAGTTGATATTATTGGAGCTGTTGGCGAGAAAAATATACAAGGGGAAGATCAGCAAAAATTAGATGTATATGCCAACGATATTTTTATTCAAACTCTAATCAATCGCGAAATTGTATGTGGGATTGCTTCGGAAGAAAATGATGATTTTATCACTGTTCAAGGGAGCGATGACAGCCATAACAATAAATATGTGGTTTTGATGGATCCCTTAGACGGATCTTCAAACATAGACGTGAATGTTTCGGTAGGAACCATTTTTTCAGTTTATAGAAGAATAACTCCCGTGGGAACCCCGGTCACTCTCGAAGATTTTTTGCAACCCGGAATTAACCAAGTTGCTGCAGGCTATGTCATTTATGGAACTTCAACTATGCTGGTTTATACTACAGGCAATGGTGTCAATGGGTTTACTTTAAATCCTGCTATTGGTACTTTTTACTTGTCGCATCCCAAAATGAAATTTCCAGTGGATGGTTCCATTTATTCCGTAAACGAGGGAAATTATGTTCATTTTCCGCAAGGAGTTAAAGATTATCTCAAATATTGCCAATTAGAAGAAGAAAACAGGCCTTATACTTCACGATATATTGGAAGTTTGGCTTCAGATATTCATAGAAATATGATAAAAGGAGGTGTTTATTTGTATCCAACGAGTTCCAAGGCACCTAAAGGAAAGTTGCGATTGTTGTACGAATGCAACCCGATGGCCTTTATAGTCGAACAAGCCGGTGGCAAAGCTTCTGATGGTTTTTGCAGACTAATGGAAATTATACCCACGGCATTGCACGAGAGAGCTCCTTTCTTTTGTGGGAGTTATAATATGGTAGAAAAAATAGAAGAATTTATGCATAAAGCAAAATTAAGTAAATACTAGTTGGAGCAGTGATTTAATTTTTTTTTCTCTAATATAATTCGTTTATCGTTGTTAGTTCCCCAAAAAACCTTTTGATATTGTAAGGTTTTTGATTTTATAATTGCTGTTTTTCAGATAAAATTAAAAACATAAACCAAATGAAAAATAATTTAAAAGCAAACTTGTTTATCATAATCCTTTTGTTTTTTATTGGAGCCAAAGCCCAAGTTGTAAACGATTCCTTATTGATAGACGGTCATTACCGCAGTTTTCATTTCATCAAGCCATCAGCAAGTAATACTAATGCCAGTTTAATCTTTGTACTTCACGGTTCTGGTGGTAATGGTATTAAATCAATGAAAAGCACCACTAAATTAATGGCATTGGCGGAAAATGAACATATCCTAATGGTGTTTCCTGACGGATACAAGAATAACTGGAATGAATGCCGGAAAATGGCTCCTGCGGCAGCAAATGTTGAAAATATTGACGAAAATACTTTTTTCAGCCAAATGATTGATTATTGCGTGACGAATTACAAAATAAATCCTGCCAAGGTTTTTGCCATAGGAACATCGGGTGGAGGACACATGGTGTATACATTGGCCATGACGATACCTGAAAAATTCAAAGCCATCG
>CALPPA020000289.1 GCA_943325355.2 Klebsiella pneumoniae
ATAAGTATGGAAATAAAGACCATGCCGATGATCTAACCCAGGAAGCATTTATAAAACTATGGCAAAATTGTGCCGCAGTTCCTATTGAAAAAGCAAAATCCTATTTGTATACCATTGCCAATAATAGTTCTTTGAACGAAATCAAGCATCAAAAGGTAGTTTTGGAATATGAAAAGAATTTTGTTGGTATTGACAGAACGACTGAAAATCCCGAATATTTATTAGAAGAAAAGCAGTTCAGAAGTAAGTTGCTAAATTCAATTGAAAATTTGAAGGAAACACAACGGGTTGCTTTTCTAATGCACCGAATAGACGGTAAAAAATATAGCGAAATAGCAGAAGAATTGAACATCAGTGTCAAAGCAGTGGAAAAAAGAATACATTTGGCATTGGTCGAATTGAGGAAAACAATTGACGTAATGAAGTAGGGTAAAATTGTTTTTACTTGTTTTATGCATACAAAATGATATTATGGAAAAGAATTACATTTTAGCAAAATGGTTAAATAACGATTTGACAGAAAACGAATTAGCCGAATTTACGGCTCATCCCGATTTTTACAACTACGAAAAAATCAAGAACTATTCTGCCCAATTACAAGTAACGGATTTCGACGAAAATAAAATTTTAGAAAATGTCATAAGCCATAAAAAAAATACGCCAAAGATTGTTCCGTTATATAAAAAATGGGTTTTCAAAGTTGCTGCTGTTTTAGTTATTGCATTAGGAATAACGCTTGCAGTACAAAATTTTTCGACGGAAACCAAGTATGCGTTTAACGGAAAAAGAACCTCATTTTCACTTCCAGACCATTCAGAAGTTGTTTTGAATGCCGGATCAGAAATCAATTATAAAAAACTAAATTGGGGCAATAATAGAAATCTTAAATTACAAGGTGAGGCCTATTTTAAGGTAGCAAAAGGCGAGAAATTTGAAGTGGAGACCAATCTTGGGAATGTAGCTGTTCTTGGAACACAATTTAATGTTAAAGCCAGAAAAAACCGTTTTAATGTAACTTGTTTTGAGGGAAGAGTAAAAGTAAATTACAAAAACAAGGAAATCATATTATCACATGGACAAAGCGTTATTTTTGAAAACGGAAATCAAGTGAATACCACTGTTGATGATGTTAAACCAGATTGGCTTCAAAATAAAATCACTTTTAATAAAGATCATTTAAACACTATTTTAGAGGAGATTCAAAGACAATATAACATTGAAATTGACGTTAAAACGGCGTATCCTGAATCTTTATTTACCGGAAAAATTCCAACCGATAATCTGGAAGTTGCCCTTCAAATTATTGCGACGACCTATAATTTAGAATTCAAAAAAATTGGCACAAGCAAAATAATTTTTGAAGGAAAATAAATGTTTTTTTTTAAACGTATTTGCATCTTATTTACATGCTTTGTTTGTGTCTTGGGTGTTAGGGCACAAGATGGAAACAAAGCAATTCCGTTACAAGACATTTTGCAATCAATAGAAAAACAGCACCAAGTGAGTTTCAATTTCATTGATAGTGAAATACTTTTAATGAAAATTACGCCTCCAGAAAAATCGTTGTCCTTAAATCAAAAAATCGATTATCTCAAAAAAGAATCCAATCTCTCCTTTGAAAATATAGATAATAAATTTATCAATATTTCGAGCAACAAAGAAGCTAAAATGATTTGTGGGTTTGTATATTCAAAGGAAGATAATTTCCCCATAGAAAACGTGAACATTCAGCTTGAAAATGGAACAGGCACAACAACCAACCAAAAAGGATATTTTGAATTAAAACAAGAAGAACCAACAGATTTCTTGGTTTCTTATGTTGGTTTTATATCTAAAAAAGTTTCCATCCTTGATTTCAAAAACAAAAATTGCCTCACTGTTTTTCTTGAACTCGATGTGTTAAAACTGGACAATATCATTGCCAATACCTTTTTGACCTCTGGTATTTCAAAAACAATTGAAGGAACATTCGAAATAAAGCCAAAGAAATTGGGGATATTGCCTGGCTTGATTGAATCAGATGTATTGCAAGCCATGCAACAAATTCCAGGAATAAATAGCGCTGATGAAAGCGTTGCCAGCATCAATGTTCGTGGCGGAACCCAAGATCAGAATCTGTATTTATGGAATGGAATAAAAATGTACCAAACTGGGCATTTCTTTGGATTAATATCAGCATTCAATCCAAATTTAGCACATATAATTTCTATCTCAAAGAACGGAACTTCTCCCTTTTACGGAGAAAGTGTTTCAAGTGTGGTAGACATTTCCTCTAATCCAAGTAACTTTGAAAAAAATAGTTTTAGTGCCGGAATAAACATGATTAATGCCGATATTTATTCGAAATTCAACATCGGTAAAAAAGGATTTTTAGAATTTTCGGCAAGAAAATCCATAACCGATTTTGTTAAATCACCCACTTACAAACAATATTTCGATAAAGCATTTCAAAATACAAGCATTACCGATTTTTCCAACAATCAAAATTTGAGTTATAACAGTAAAGACAAATTTGACTTTTACGATATTACAGCTAAATATTCCCGGAAAATTGGTCAAAAGAGCCATCTGATTTTGGATTTAATTACCATAAGCGACCAACTTAAAGTTTTTCAGACTACCAATATCCATGGTGTTACCCAGTCGGAAAACAATGTTTTGTATCAAACAAATTATGGAGGATGTATTTCCTGGAAGAGAAATTGGAATCCCAAAAACAGCAGTGCAATAAACATTTATACTTCATACTATGAAATTGATGCCGAGAAAAATAAAATACAAAGTAATCAAACTTTAATACAAGAAAATAAAGTGTTGGATATTGGAGTTAAAATAGAGAACAGCCATTTTGTCAACTCAAAATTAACCTTTAACAATGGCTATCAATACAACGAAATAGGTACCACTAACATCGATGATGTAAATAGTCCTTTTTTTTATAGAAAGAATAAAGAGGTACTTCGAACCCATGCCCTGATAATTCAAGGAAAATTTACCGACACCATTTCCAAAATATATTGGAACGCCGGACTACGACTCAATTATATCGAAAAATTCAATAAATTCCTTTTGGAGCCCAGATTAGAATTCAATTATGGCATTAACAAATACTTGAATTTAGAATTTTTGGGTGAGTTTAAAAGCCAAAATAGTCTTCAGGTTATCGATCTGCAAAAGGACTATTTTGGAATAGAAAAAAGACGTTGGATATTGGCAAATAACACCACAATTCCAATCCAAAAAAGCAAGCAATCCTCTATTAGTGTTTCCTACAAAAAAAACGATTGGCTATTTACTTTGGA
>CALPPA020000290.1 GCA_943325355.2 Klebsiella pneumoniae
GAAGGGAAGTCATTCTCAAGAAATCAATCATTCCTGTTTCGCAATTGGAAGCTTCGGTTTTGTTCGAAAGAAAAACGATTTCATTGAGCCAAAATTTGCAACATAGCAACACTGGAATTATTGCCGAGCACAAACGTCGTTCGCCTTCAAAAGCGGAAATTAATTCTAGTTTCACAGTCGAAGAAGTGGCAAAAAGCTATGAAAATGCTGGTGTTTGCGGAATTTCGGTTTTAACTGATGGCAAATATTTTGGAGGTTCATTAGACGATTTGCTTTTGGCAAGAGCATCAGTAAATATTCCGTTATTACGAAAAGAATTCATCGTGGATGAATACCAAATACTGGAAGCTAAAGCCCACGGAGCCGATTTAATTCTCCTAATAGCTGCGGTTTTAACTCGTGTCGAGATTAAAAGCTTATCTGAATTTGCCAAAAGTTTAGGATTGGAAGTGTTGTTGGAAGTGCACAATCTCGAAGAATTAGAAAAATCGATAATGCCTACATTAGACATGATTGGTGTAAACAATAGAAACCTAAAAACCTTTGAAGTAAGTCTGGATTTCAGCAAACTATTGGCAGATAAAATCCCGAATGATTTTGTAAAAGTTTCCGAAAGCGGCATTTCGTCAATCGAAGCCATTAACGAATTAAAACGGTATGGTTATCAAGGTTTCCTCATTGGAGAAAACTTTATGAAAACTAATAATGCTGGTAAAGCAGCAGCGGAATTTATTTCTAGATTATAACCAACCCTGACAGGTTTTTGATCACTGTGAGGATTTAAAGAACAAAAAAATATGAAAATCAAAATCTGCGGAATGAAATACCCCGAAAATATACTCGAAGTAGGCTCGCTCCTGCCCGATTATATGGGCTTTATATTCTGGGAGAAATCAGCACGCTATTTTGATGGAGAAATTCCTAATTTACCCAAATCAATCAAAAAAGTAGGCGTGTTTGTCAATGCTACTTCAGAAGAAATTTTGGAGAAAATTGAAAAATACGATTTGCAGGCTGTTCAATTACATGGAAGTGAATCGGTTAAATTTTGCGAATCGTTAAAAAATATTTTACCAAAACTGATAGATATCATAAAAGTTTTTTCAATTTTAGATACCTTTGACTTTGCAGAACTAAAACCATTCGAAGATGTGTGTGATTTTTTTCTTTTTGATACTAAAGGAAAATTACCTGGTGGAAACGGAACCACTTTCGATTGGAAAGTATTAAAAAATTATACTTCAACCAAACCCTTTTTCTTAAGTGGAGGAATAGGAATTGATAATATGGAGGCTATTAATGAAATTTCGAAAACTAATCTACCGCTTTATGCCATTGACTTAAATAGTAAATTTGAAATCGAACCTGGATTAAAAAATATCAATCTTGTAAGGACAATTCGCGAATTATCCCAACAAATAAAAAATTAAAAATGTCATACAACGTTAACGAAAAAGGCTATTACGGAGAATTTGGTGGAGCATACATTCCTGAAATGTTATATCCTAATGTAGAGGAATTGCGCCAACAATATTTAAAAGTTACTGCAGAACCTGAATTTCAAGAAGAATTTGATGCACTGCTAAAAGATTATGTAGGTCGTCCTACTCCACTTTATTTTGCAAAAAGATTATCCGAAAAATACAACACTAAAATCTACCTCAAACGAGAAGATTTATGTCATACAGGCGCTCATAAAATCAACAATACAATTGGGCAAATTTTGCTTGCAAAACGTTTGGGTAAAACCAGAATCATTGCTGAAACTGGCGCAGGTCAACACGGAGTTGCCACAGCTACGGTTTGTGCCTTGATGGGATTGCAGTGCATTGTTTATATGGGCGAAATCGACATCAAGCGTCAAGCGCCAAATGTAGCCAGAATGAAAATGTTAGGAGCTGAAGTCCGTCCTGCACTTTCGGGTTCCCGAACACTGAAAGATGCTACAAATGAAGCCATTCGTGATTGGATCAACAATCCAGTAGACACCTATTACATCATTGGTTCAGTAGTTGGACCACATCCTTATCCTGATATGGTGGCACGTTTTCAAAGTGTGATTTCAAAAGAAATCAAGGAACAATTATTGGAAAAAGAAGGTCGTGAAAACCCGGATTATGTTATAGCTTGTGTTGGTGGCGGAAGTAATGCTGCTGGAACTTACTATCATTTTTTGGACGATGAAAATGTAAATATTATCGCTGTTGAAGCCGCAGGTTTGGGAGTAGATTCTGGCGAAAGTGCCGCAACTTCAGCTTTAGGAAAAATAGGAGTCATACACGGAAGTAAAACCCTATTGATGCAATCCTTAGACGGACAAATTACAGAACCGTATTCGATTTCTGCGGGATTAGATTATCCAGGTGTAGGACCGATGCACGCTAATTTATTTGCTACAGGTAGAGCAGAATTCATCTCGATTACTGATGACGAAGCAATGCAATGGGGACTGAAATTATCGCAAATGGAAGGTTTGATTCCAGCTATCGAAAGCGCTCACGCCTTTGCAGTATTAGACGAAAAAAAATTCAAACCAACGGATATTGTCGTGATTAATTTATCCGGACGTGGCGACAAAGATTTGAATACTTATATTGATTACTTTAAATTATAATTGAATGTTAGAAAATAGAAAACTATGATAAAATTATTCACCTACGGAACATTGCAACACACTGACATACAAGAAGACCTTTTTGGACGCAGATTAGTTGGAACTCCAGAAACATTAGTTGGATATGCTTTACAAGAAATTCAAATTGAAGAAGAATTTGGATTAATAGAGTATGATATCCTTGTGGAAACTGGCAATCCAAAAGACACTATCAATGGAATTGTATACTTAGTTACACAGAAAGAACTTCATCAAGCTGATCTTTACGAAGGATTGCATTACAAACGTGTTGAAGTACACTTGCAATCAGAACAAAAAGCTTGGGCTTACAGTGCAACAAAATAAGCTATTGAATTAATTACACCAATAAGTCAAGAACATAACTATTGGTAAATAATAAACTATGAATCGAATAAATCAAAAATTACAAGAAACAAAAAAAATACTATCCATCTATTTTTCGGCTGGATATCCCAATTTGAATGATACTGTAAAAATCATTCAGGATTTAGAAAAAAACGGTGTCGATATGATCGAAATCGGATTACCGTTTAGTGATCCATTGGCCGATGGACCAACGATCCAAGAGAGTTCAACCCAAGCTTTGCACAACGGAATGACGACACAAGTATTGTTTGACCAAATAAAAGATATTCGGAAAACAGTTTCAATCC
>CALPPA020000291.1 GCA_943325355.2 Klebsiella pneumoniae
GAACGAATTGATTTAAAAAATAGTTTTCCTTTTTTTTCTGAAAGTTCAACTTGTCCAAACCAGTTGTCAATATAGAAACCAGTGTATTTATTTAAATCAATTTTCTTCTTTTCCTTTAGATTATTGGCAACAGTTGACCAAACTTCATCAGTACTTTTATCGGCTTCATCAATATTGTCTTTTTCTCTTTTGCTGTAGAATTCTACATAATTTGTATAGGGAATATTGAGATAGCTATCTTTTATTGTGTTGGTAATTGCTGTAAAAGCAGCACTAGATTGCTGATTGGTCAATACTACAATTCCCAAATTTAACTCTGGAAATAAAGTGGTTTGAGTTACAATTCCCTCCAGTCCACCGGTATGAGTTACTTGTTTGTATCCTTTGATATCACTCAAAAACCAACCCAAGCCATAACCGCTAAAATGAGTATTATATGGTGGTCTTGTGTTCACAGGAATTATCGTTTGAAGGCTCCACATTTCATCTTGTTCTTTCTTAGAAAACAATTGATGCTGTTTTTCTGAGCCATATTTTCCGTTTTGCAATTGCATAATCATCCATTTGCTCAAATCGTTTACACTTGAATAAATTCCGGCAGCAGCATCAAATGTTTGATTTTTATAACGTGAAATCACTTTGAGTTTTCCATCGGTAGGAACGTGTGGTGCAATAATGTTACTGCTGTCCTTTAATCTTAAAAAGGAAGCGGCACTATTTTTCATTTCTAAAGGTTTCAAGATGCGTTCTTCAATGAAATCGCACCAAGATTGTCCACTTGCTTTCGCTATAACCTCGCCAGCAACTATGTACAATAAGTTATCGTAATCATATTTAGTTCTAAAAGCCGAAACGGGTTTCAAATACTGTAGATTACGGATAATGTCTATCGCTTTAAAGTCGCTTCCGTCAGGCCAAATCATCAAATCTCCGGCGCCAAGCCCCAATCCGCTTCTATGAGTCACTAAATCCCGAATGGTAAATTCATTGGTCACATAGTCATTGTACATTTTGAATTCAGGAATGTATTGAATGACTTTATCATCCCAATTTAGTTTTTTTTCATCGACCAACATTGCCAAAGCTGCTGTAGTAAATGCTTTGCTGTTGGAAGCAATACCAAACAAGGTGTTGGCGTCCACTTTTTCATTGGTCAGGATAGATTTTACTCCATACCCTTTCGAAAGAACAATTTTTCCATCTTTGACAATTGCCACTGCAATTCCCGGCACGTTGAAACTTTTCAGCGTGTTTTCAACTAATTCATCAAGCTGTTTTTCGCTAATTTGGGTGAATGAGTTATAACTAATAAGCAATATCAAAAAGGTAATTAATTTTTTCATATTCATTTTTTCGTATTTTTTTTAAATCGTACTTCGTACTTTTTTATTAAAACCCTCTCTGTCTTTTGGCCTCAAAAATCAAAATGGCTGCTGCAACCGAAACATTCATACTATCGATTTCGCCTTGCATTGGTATGATGATGTTTTGTGTGGCTGCATCACGCCATTCTTGAGTTAAACCAGTAGCTTCAGTACCTACAATTAAAGCGGTTGGACTAGTAAAATCTTGGGTGTAATAGGAAGTTGAATCCTGTAAAGTAGCACAATATATATTTATTTTTCTTTCCTTTAGAAAAGTAATAATTTCAGAAGTTGTTCCAGTGGCGATTTGGTTAGTAAACAAACATCCTACGCTGGAGCGAACAATATTGGGATTGTATAAATCACTTTTTGGATTGGCAATAATCACGGCATCGAGATTGGCTGCATCGGCTGTTCGGAGCAATGCGCCAATGTTTCCTGGTTTTTCTGGCGCTTCTGCAACAAGAATCAGTGGATTTTTGGATAATTTTAGATCAGATAGTTCTAAGGATTTGGTTTTGGCTACAGCCAAAATTCCCTCAGTAGTATCACGATACGCTAATTTTTGATAGACTTCTTTTGAAATTTCGATTAATTCAGCGCTTTTAGATAGTTTACCAGCTTCATTTTCCGAGATTAAATCGGTTAAAAATAAAATAGTTTCTATTTCATATCCACCTTTTGTTGCAATTTCGATTTCTCTTTTGCCTTCAATCAAAAAATTGCCAGATTGTTTGCGCGCTTTTGCTTTTTCTTGCAAAAGTACTAGGGATTTAATGAATGGATTTTGAACCGAGGATATTTGCTTCATTATTTGATTTAATGTGTAAAGTGTCAAATTTACAAAGGTTTTAGTTTTTTTTGTATATTTTTGATTCAAATTTTGAATTATACACAAAATAGAAAGTGAAAAATTACACCGTTCGATTATATCACAAAAACGATTATGAGAATTGGAATGTTTTTATTGGCTTAGCCAAAAACGGAACCTTCTTGTTTCATCGTGATTTTATGGAATACCACAACGATAGATTTCGGGATTATTCCTTGATCGTTTTAGACAATGAAAAATGGGTTGCCGTTCTCCCGGCAAATGTTGTTGGTAATGAAGTTTTCTCTCATCAAGGATTGACTTATGGCGGATTAGTTTATAATGAGAAGCTAAAATTGGCTTCGGTGATTGAAACTTTCAAAAGCATTTTATCTTTTTTGAATGATAATAAAATAGAGCAATTGCAGTTAAAATTAATCCCATCCATTTATCATCAAAAACCTGCCGAAGAATTGAACTATGCTTTGTTTTTGGCTGAAGCCAAATTAGTAAGAAGAGATTCGCTCGCGGTTATTGATTTGTCGCAAAAAGCATCCGTTGCAAGTGGAAGAAAAGAAGGAATTGTCAAAGGAAAAAAAAATAAATTAGAGATAAAAGAGGTTGATGATTTTGAGGAATTTTGGAACGAAATATTAATTCTAAATTTAGCTCATAAACATCAAGCCAAACCAGTACATAGTTTGTCAGAAATGATTAAATTAAAAGAGTTGTTTCCTGAAAATATCCGACAATTTAATGTTTACGAGAATGAAATTATAGTTGCCGGCACAACCATTTTTGAAACCCAAACAGCGGCTCATTGTCAGTATATTTCAGGTATTGAAGGTAAAAATGAATTGGGTGGAATTGATTTATTATTTCATCATTTGATTACAGAAGTTTTCAAAAATAAACCCTTTTTTGATTTTGGAACTTCGAATGAAAATCAAGGAAAAACGCTCAATAACGGCTTGTCGTATTGGAAAGAAAGTTTTGGAGCGAGTACCATTGTGCAAGATTTTTATGAAGTAAAAACCTCAAATTATAATCTATTCGACTCAGTTTTGATATGATACAATTCCTCGATTTAAAAAAAATAAACGAACC
>CALPPA020000292.1 GCA_943325355.2 Klebsiella pneumoniae
AGGCAAAAGAACTTAACCCAATCCGAAATGGACAGCGAAGTATATAAATCGGCTTCAAAAATTCGTAATAGTGCCGCTTTTGGCGAAATTATTATCTTAATTGTGTATTTGCCAATCCTCGCATTAGTGGGTACAGAAGGCAAAATGTTCAAACCAATGGCAATGACAGTTGGCTTTGCGGTTATTGGTGCGTTCATACTTTCGTTAACTTATGTGCCAATGATGAGTGCAATGTTCTTATCAAAAAACACCGAACACAAACCCAACTTTAGTGATAAAATGATGGCGTGGTTCGAGAAAATATACACACCATTTTTAGACAGAGCATTACGTTTCAAAAAAGCAGTTCTAGCCATTTCATTGGCGATGTTTGTTTTTGCGGTTATTGTTTTTCAAAATATGGGTGGCGAATTTATTCCAACCATCGAAGAAGGAGATTTAGCCATTAATGCTACTATTATGACTGGAAGTTCGCTCTCGCAAATGGTAGAAACAACAACCAAATACGAAAAAATCCTAAAAGCAAAATTCCCTGAAATCAAAACAATTGTTACTAAAATTGGAAGTGGAGAAATCCCAACCGACCCAATGCCAATAGAAAGTGGCGATTTGATTATTGTTTTAAAAGACAAATCCGAATGGACATCTGCTGACAATTGGGAGGATTTAGCCAACTTAATGAAAGAAGAAATGGAAGCCATTCCAGGTGCAAACATCGAAATTTCGCAACCCATTCAAATGCGTTTCAACGAATTAATGACAGGAAGCCGAAGCGATATTGCCATTAAAATTTTTGGCGATGATTTAGAAGTTTTAGATACAAAAGCCAAAGAATTGATTTCTAAAATAAATAGTATTGAAGGTATTGGCGATTTAAAAGCCGATAAAGTAACAGGTTTGCCACAGATAACGGTTAAATATGATTACAATAAAATTGCTTTGTATGGTTTAAATATTTCCGACATCAACAAAATAATTCGTTCTTCTTTTGCAGGTGAAAGCGCAGGTAAAATCTACGAAGAAAGCAAACGTTTTGATGTTGTCGTTAGAATGAACAAAGACAATCGTAGCGACATAACGGATGTTTCTAATCTTTTCATTCCCTTACCAAACGGACAACAAGTACCACTTTCGCAAGTAGCATCAATTGCTTACGAGCAAGGTCCAGTGCAAGTTTCTCGTGAAAACGGAAAACGAAGAATTACAGTTGGGTTAAATGTTCGTGGTCGAGATATAAAAAGTGTAGTCGAAGAAATTCAAGCTAAACTAGAAACCAATTTCAAACTTCCAGCAGGTTATTTTGTAACGTATGGTGGTCAGTTTGAAAATTTGGTTGAAGCAAACAAAAGACTTTCTGTTGCTTTACCACTTGCGTTAGGATTAATTATGGTGTTATTGTTCTTTACATTCAATAGTATGAAACAAGCGGCTTTAATCTTTACAGCCATTCCATTATCGGCAATCGGTGGTGTTTTCGCACTTTGGTTACGAGGAATGCCTTTTAGCATTTCGGCAGGAATTGGTTTTATTGCATTGTTCGGAATAGCAGTTTTAAACGGAATTGTCCTAATATCCTATTTCAACCAACTGAAATCAGAAGGAATAACCGACCCATTACAACGGGTTTTAATAGGTACAAAAACAAGATTAAGACCAGTATTAATGACTGCTGCTGTAGCTTCATTAGGATTTTTGCCAATGGCATTATCTACAAGTGGCGGAGCTGAAGTACAAAAACCATTAGCAACGGTAGTTATTGGTGGATTATTTTCGGCAACATTACTAACCTTAATCGTTTTACCAATTTTGTATTTACTTTTTGAAAAAGGAATTAAAAGAAGAAAAAAAATGTCAAATCCAATTGTAACAATACTCGTTTTATTGATTAGCTCGTTTTCATTTGCTCAAAACAGCCAAACAATTACTTTAGAAAAAGCCATTGAAAAAGCAAAGGCAAATAACATCGATTTAAAAATTGCTGATAAAGAAATTGAAAAGCAAACCGTTCTCAAGAAAACGGCTTTTCAAGTAGATCCTTTGCAAGTGCAATACCAAGGCGGACAATTCAATAGTGTTGATTATGACCACAACGTTTCTATTCAACAATACTTTCCTATTGGTAAAATCACAAAAGCCAATCGCCAACTGCAAGAGGAATTAGCCAAATTGGCTGAAAAACGAAAAGCATTAACAGAATATGAAATTGAAAAAGCGGTAACATTAGCCTACTATCAATATTTATATGGAGTTTCTATTCAAAAGTTAAATAATGAGTTGTTCGAGATTTATGCTAAATTCCTAAAAAATGCAGAGCTTCGTTTTCAAACCGGAGAAAGTGGCAACATTGAAGTCATAAGTGCCAAAGCCAAATCGAAAGAAATCGAAACCCAAAAAGCACAGTTAGAATATGACTTGGTGGTTTATCAAAAGCAATTGCAATATTTCATTCAAACAGATGAAAATATAGTGCCTGATGTCAATTCACCTATGCAATATGCTAATCCAACAGATTTAAATAATACTAAAGTAGAAGGATTAGTAAACGATTATTACACACAGCAAATTTCTGTATATCAAAAAGAAGCCAATACATTTAAAGCCATGCGAACTCCTAAATTAGGTTTGGGTTATTTCGGTCAAACTATTGATACCAAATCCTATTTTCAAGGTTTTACGGCAGGGTTACAAATTCCATTATTTGGTGGTGCAAATACAGCAAAAGCAAAAGCATCACAAATAAGTGTATCGCAATCACAGTTAGAATTAGATAAAAGCAAACTGACCTTAAAATTGCAAAAAGAGGAATTACAGAACGAGTTCGAAAAACAGAAAAAAGCGCTTGTTTATTACCAAAACGAAGGATTGCAATATGCCGAGCAAATTATTACAACGGCTCAGAAAAGTTATGCCAATGGCGATATGAGTTACTGGTCGTACATCAGTTTTTTAAACCAAGCCATTGACATCAAAAAACAAAATGCCGAAGCAGTGAATTCTTATAATCAAAGCGCAATCCAATTGCAATTTCCATCTTTCAACAACAATTAATATTCCATTATATGAAAAATATTTTTTTAAAACCAAATTATAATCGAAGTTCATACTTCAACCTCTTTATTCTATTTTCTATTCTCTTTACTCTAAATTCTTGTGGAGAAAAGAAAACCGAAGAAACCCACGAAGAAGAAAAATAAGAAACCGAAGTTGCCTTGACAGAAGGGCAATTTAAAACTATTGGTATCGAAACAGGCGGTATCGAAATGAAAAACCTAAATACGGTA
>CALPPA020000293.1 GCA_943325355.2 Klebsiella pneumoniae
ACTCCCTATAGTGTTGCAGGTACTAACAGTCCAAAAGAAGAAAATTACCTGCCCTACATGGCTCCAGATGGAGAAAATTTTAGAGCAATAAATGCTGTTCGTATTTTAAGCCAAGGAAAAGACTATACTCTTGACAAAATAATTGCTGATGGGTATAATACTAAACTTTCTATTTTTGAAGTATTAATTCCTGCATTGGTTGCTAATTTTGAAAAATACATTTCACCTGAAAATCCAATTTACTATGAGCTAATCGAACCTATTACAGTTTTAAAGAAATGGGATTATTATGCCAATGAAAGTTCCGTAGCTACAACATTGGCCAATGAATGGGGATACAAACTGAATCCAATCATTCAAAAAGCGTATATAGATGAAGGGGAAATGGATCAAGTTGAAAATACTTTGAATTTTGCCAAAACAGCAACAGCCGAACAACTGATTCCTCAATTGCAAACTGTTGTAGATGAATTAAAATCAAAATTTGGAACTTGGGAAATTCCTTGGGGAGAACTCAATAGATTTCAGCGAACGTCGGGAGATATTGATTTAACGTATGATGACAATCTGGAAAGTTTACCTATAGGCAACGGATCAGCGATTTGGGGTAGTTTACCGGCTTATAAAAGCTCCTACCAAAACGGAACCAAAAAAAGATACGGATATAACGGAAACAGTTTTGTTTGTGCAGTTGAATTTGGACCAAAGGTAAAAGCCAAATCACTCTTAGCAGGAGGAAATAGTGGAGACTCAAAATCGAAACATTTTATAGACCAGTCTGTGATGTATCAAAAAGGACTATTCAAGGATGTATTATTTTACAAAGAAGATGTTCAAAAAAATGCAGAACGTACCTATCATCCCGGTGAATAAATTTTATTGTTTTATCATTAAACTATTTGATTATGAGCAAGAACAACCCTTTAAGAAAAGACAAAACTTGTTTGAATTGCAGATATGTTGTTGAAAATAGATTTTGCCCCAATTGTGGGCAAGAAAATATTGATACTAGAAAGACTTTTTATCATTTGTTTATTCATTTTTTTGAGGATCTAACGCATTATGAAAACGCTTTTTGGAAAACAATCAAAAACCTTCTATTAAAACCCTCGACTTTAACAAAGGAATATCTTTCTGGAAAGCGATTATCCTATTTGGCTCCAGTAAGGCTTTATATTTTTATAAGTTTAATTACTTTTTTCATAATCTCGATTTCATCTTCCAAAGACCCTTTCCATATAACATTAGAAAAAACTGAACAAAAAATGGCTTTGGAGGAAATAAATGAAAGTGGCAACACGCTTTTCGGATTTCATTCAACTAAGGAACTGGATTCGATTCAAAATTCGGGTTCAAAAACTGAAAAATTATCTCCTTTCAAATATTGGATTTTTCATCAAGGATTGTCTATTATTGAAAAAAATTCCAAACAAGAAATCATCGAAAAATTTAAGGAATCTTTCGTTCATAATTTTCCAAAATTATTATTTTTATACATGCCGTTTTTTGCGTTTTTACTTTGGATATTTCATAATAAAACAAGATGGTACTATTTTGACCACGGGATATTTACGCTCCATTATTTTTCGTTTTTGTTATTGATTATTCTGATTCTCTTTATATTCGACAAAACATTTTCATTGTTTGATAATTCTGGTTTTATGAGTTTTATTTCAGGATCAGTTAATTTTTTGGGATACAGTTGGATGGCATACTATTTTTTTCCTGCACATCATCGATTTTACGGTGAAACACGAATAATTTCGTTTATTAAAACGATTTTAATTTTTTTATTTAATTTTATCATATTAATAATAATATTGTTGTTCTTTGCCTTTTATATATTCATAAACATTCACTAATTATACAAATGAAAAAAATTCTAGTTCTTTTATTGTTAGCCGTTTCACTTTCGTGTACCTCCCAAAAAAATAGCGTTTCAGATGTAAATCCAACGGAGTATATGAATTCGATAACTGCCAGGGATTTGAAAACACATCTTTACATTGTCGCTTCAGATGAGATGCAAGGTCGAGAAACCGGCTCTGCTGGACAAAAAAAAGCAGGAGAATATCTAATTAGTCAATACAAAACCAACACCGTTTCTTACCCAAAAGGCGCAACAGATTTTTATCAAAGAGTTCCATCTTCGTTCTTGAATGCAATTCGCAATGAAAACCTACCCGATTCCGAAAATATTTGGGCGTATATAGAAGGTTCAGAAAAGCCAAATGAGGTAATCGTGATTTCAGCTCACTATGATCACATAGGAATAAAAAATGGCGAAATATACAATGGTGCCGATGATGATGGCTCTGGAACTGTCGCATTGCTTGAAATTGCACAAGCTTTTTCTAAAGCTAAAAAAGAGGGTCACGGACCAAAACGCTCCCTTCTTTTTCTTCACGTTACTGGTGAAGAACATGGTTTATTAGGGTCTAGTTATTATTCCCAAAATCCATTGTTTCCTTTGGCAAACACTATCACCAACATCAATATTGATATGATAGGACGCCACGACGAGTTTCACAATGACTCTAGTAATTATGTGTATATAATTGGTTCTGATTTTTTATCTACAGATCTATATACCATTTGTGAAAACGCCAATAAAAACTATGTAAATCTTTTTTTAGATTATAAATTCAATGCGAAAACGGATCCTAATCGTTTTTATTACCGTTCGGATCATTACAATTTTGCAAAAAATGGGATTCCATCGGTTTTTCTATTCACGGGTGTACACGCTGATTATCACAAAGCAACTGATGAAGTAGATAAAATAGAATTTGATGCTTTGGCAAAAAGAACACAATTGGCGTTTACTATTGCTTGGGAATTAGCGAACAGAGAAAATCGTCCTGTGGTAGATAAAAGCGGGAATTAATTTTCAGATTATAGATTGCAATTTTCAAACTTTAAAATTAACTATACAAAAAAAGCTTCGAATTTCTTCGAAGCTTTTGCGTTTTGGGTGGCTGACCGGGTTCGAACCGGCGACCCTCGGCACCACAAACCAATACTCTAACCAGCTGAGCTACAACCACCATTTTTAAAGAGTGCAAATATAGTATTAAAGTTTTCTTTTGCAAAGAAAATAGTCAAAAAATTATATTAAGTCTGCTAAACTATTGACTGCCAAATATCTTTCTACTGTAAACCCTTCGGCATAGTCAGTGCCAATTACTCTCCCTAA
Source organism: Klebsiella pneumoniae (assembly GCA_943325355.2). Taxonomy (GTDB): domain Bacteria; phylum Bacteroidota; class Bacteroidia; order Flavobacteriales; family Flavobacteriaceae; genus Flavobacterium. The sequence goes on from CALPPA020000293.1 coordinate 3,197, forward strand.
ATCTTGGGTGCGATAACTGAGGCTGTCCAAAAAGTTTTTGGATGAAATATGCGTTTCAGGCTCCTCCGAATTGGAGTTG
>CALPPA020000294.1 GCA_943325355.2 Klebsiella pneumoniae
AATATGCTGTTGGCGTGTCTGTAATCGAAAGAACCAAATTGATCAATAAAAAAATTATTGATGTTTACATACGGAATGTAAACGGTATTCATTTGGTAATTTTGAATTTCGTCGAAAGCAAAAAAATCAGTTTCGAAAACCTTTGTATTGTATTGCAAATAGCTTCCCAAAAAATTCTCGTCAAAAAGTGGTTCTGGTACAAATGTCGAAAGATTGTTGTTGTGAATGACCACTATTTCATCATACGAATCCTTAAGTTCAGCGTTCTCTCTGAAAGCATCAGCAAATAATTCTTCAATTTTGGTAGCTTTATGAAAAGTATCAAATTGTACTTCTTTCACAGAAAGTATCTTCTGGTTTAAAGTATCAAAAACACAAAACGAAAGCCCAGTCAAAGAAACTTGAAGCGAAAGTTTTTTGTATTTTTTATCGGTAATGGTAGTGATAATCGACATAGTTGCAAACTTACAAATTTTTAAAAGAATTAACAATTGATAATTAACAATTGATAATTCCCTTCGAAAAACTTTCCTTACTTTGCACTAAAATTAGACTAATGAATTCTTCCTTGTTTTATAGCCTTTTACAGAAAAAATTCCCGTTTACTTCAACTTATAAACAGGATTTATTTTTTCAAAAAATCGCTATTTTCTTGACCGAAAATGACAACAATACGATTTTTGTCTTAAAAGGATATGCAGGAACTGGGAAAACAACGGTGATTTCGACCATCGTTAATAACTTACTTGATATTAATAAAAAATATGTTTTGCTGGCTCCAACAGGTCGTGCCGCCAAGGTAATTGCCAATTATTCGAACAAACCAGCTTTTACGATTCACAAGAAAATCTACTTTCCAAAGAAATCTTCTGGTGGTGGAGTTTCGTTTACTTTGCAGCAAAACAAGCATACCAACACGATTTTTATTGTTGATGAAGCTTCGATGATTTCGGATACGAACTCCGATTCTAAGTTATACGAAAATGGTTCTTTGCTCGACGATTTGATTTCCTATGTGTATTCGGGAACCAATTGCAAGATGATTCTTTTGGGAGACACAGCCCAATTACCGCCTGTGAATTTGGATATTAGTCCCGCTTTGGACATTCAAACTTTGGGTTTAAATTACAATAAAGAAGTCGAACATATCGAATTGGACGAAGTAATGCGTCAGGAAGAAAACTCAGGAATTTTGTACAATGCCACGGAACTTCGTGAATTGTTGAAGGATTCTTTTATCGACGAATTCAAATTTGATTTAAAGAAATTTAAGGATATAGTCCGCTTGACGGATGGATACGACATTCAGGACGCCATCAATTCGGCTTATAGCAATTATAGTATAGAAGACACGGCTTTCATCGTTCGGTCGAATAAACGCGCCAATCAATACAATGAGCAAATTCGCTCGAAGATTCTCGACAAGGAAAACGAATTGTCAACCGGAGATTTCTTGATGGTGGTAAAAAATAATTATTTCTGGCTCAAAGATTCTGACGAAGCAGGTTTTATTGCCAATGGTGATATTATCGAAGTTTTGGAAATATTCAATATCAAGGAATTGTACGGTTTTAAATTTGCCAATGTAAAAATTAGAATGATTGATTATCCCAATCAAAAACCTTTTGAAACGGTCTTATTATTAGATACGATAAAAAGCGAATCGCCGTCCTTGACCTACGAAGAATCCAATAGATTGTATCAGGAAGTTTTGAAAGATTATGAAGGCGAAACCAAGTTTCAAAAATTCCAGAAAGTGAAAGCCAACGAATATTTCAATGGCCTACAAGTAAAGTTTTCCTATGCAATTACCTGTCATAAGTCGCAAGGGGGGCAATGGAATACTGTTTTTATCGAGCAACCTTATTTGCCTGACGGCATCAACAGGGATTACATTCGCTGGTTGTACACAGCGATGACGAGAGCAAAAAATAAATTATATTTGATAGGATTTAAGGATGAGAGTTTTGTGGAATGATTCCTGTAAACTTGTCATTCCGACGTAGGAGGAATCTCATTTTGTTACTCTCACTTGTTTAGATTCCTCCTGCGTCGGAATGACAAATTAGAGGAGGGTTCGTTGCATATCATTTTGGTAAAAATAATCTAAATAGATTATGTTGTAAATTCTTATATTTGGAACTAAATCTTAAAATTATAAAAGTAGTACAATGAAAACTAAATTATTCCTCCTAATCATAACATCCTTTATGTTTTTATCATTTATATCCATAAAAACATCTGATGACGATAAACTCAAAAATAAATTAATAGGGAGTTGGAGTGGGTTCGAAGAAGACAATCAACAGCACGGTGTAACCAAGTATTGGATCCAAACTCGAAATAAAAATGGAACTTATATAATAATGTTTACATATGTTGAAGATTGCGAAGTCGAAAGTCATATTGAAAAAGGAAAGTGGTGGGTAAAAGATGGTTTGTTTTATGAAACATCAGGAGAAGATCAAAAGCCTGATATTTATGAAGTAGAAATGTTGGATGATTCCAATATAAAATTCAAAGCAAAACAATTAACTACGGAATTTGATAATAAAGTTTACGAGTTTTTTGAAATCAGACAAGAATAAATTAAAATGAAAATAATAGCAGTCATTCCCGCACGCTACGCCTCAAACCGATTTCCTGCCAAACTGATGCAGGATTTAGGAGGAAAAACCGTGATTTTAAGAACCTACGAAGCCGCCAAAAAGTCCAACCTTTTTGATGATGTTTTCGTGGTTACGGATTCCGATTTGATTTTTGACGAAATAGTTTCCAATGGAGGAAAGGCCATAATGAGTATCAAAGAACACGAATCAGGAAGCGATAGAATTGCAGAAGCCGTCGAAAATATGGATGTGGATATTGTCGTAAATGTCCAAGGCGATGAACCGTTTATCAATACCCTTGCTTTAGAAAAACTCATTGAAGTATATAAAAATGACACCAACAAAAAAGTCGATTTGGCTTCCTTAATGTTTGAAATCAAAGAGGAAGATGAAATCAACAATCCTAATAATGTAAAAGTTGTAGTGGATCAAAAAGGTTTTGCCTTGTACTTTTCCCGTTCTGTGATTCCGTATCCAAGAGAGAAAAACGTTGGCGTTCGCTATATGCAACACATCGGAATTTACGCTTTCAGAAAACAAGCCCTTTTGGATTTCTATAATTTGCCAATGAAATCCTTGGAAGCCTCTGAGAAACTGGAACAATTGCGCTACCTGGAATTCGGAAAACGCATCAAAATGATTGAAGTAGAAGAGAAAAGCA
>CALPPA020000295.1 GCA_943325355.2 Klebsiella pneumoniae
AATGGGAACAGCTAAATTGTATATCAATGATAAAGTTGTTGCAACGGATTCTATGACCGCACAAGTAGGGAAGTTTACCTTGGTTGGTGATGGACTTTGCGTAGGTTTTGATAGTGGTGATCCAGTGAGTAAACAATATGCATCGCCTGGTGAATTTGAAGGTGGTGAAATTAGTTTTGTAACTGTGAATACTGGTAAAGAACAGTATATTGATTTAGAGAGAGAAGCAGCCAGAGCCTTTAGTAAGGAATAATTTTTTTGAAACTAAATTATAGCCTAGAGTAGGATATAAATATTAACGGTCATCTTCCGATTTATATGGACTGATGACCGTTTTTAATAAACAAAAATATTAAAATACTTTCACAAGAAATGAAAAACTTAAACATTCAAAACCAATCGTTACTGTTGATTTCCACATTGTTACTCACTATTGGGACAGTAATAGCACAAGACAAACCTGCCGAAAGTGCAGCAGATTTGGCCAAGAAATTATCCAATCCCATTGCGTCACTCATCAGTGTGCCGTTTCAAAACAATACTGATGTGGGTATTGGTACTTATAATGGTTCTCGGAATACGTTGAATTTTCAACCGGTGATTCCAATATCATTAAGTCCAAAATTAAATATGATTACTCGTGTTGTTTTACCAATTATTACGCAGCAAGATATTAATGCACCAGGAGTAAAACAAACTGGTTTAAGTGATGCCGTAATCAGTGCTTTTTTCTCTCCATCCGAAGCCAAAAATGGTTTAACTTGGGGTGTTGGTCCTGCAATTTTAGTTCCCACTGCCACCGATAAATTATTGGGAACCGAGAAATTGGGAGTTGGACCCACAGCCGTAATTTTGAAACAAACTAACGGTTGGACTTATGGAGCATTGGTAAACCAAATATGGTCGATTGCAGGAAGTAAAGACCGTGCCGATGTAAACCAAATGTTTGTACAACCGTTCTTTGTATACAATTGGAAAAGTGGAGCAGGAGCTGGAGGAAATTTTGAAATCACTCAAAATTGGGAAGGGAATACTACCGCAGTATTCTTTAATCCAACTGTAAGTGGAATTACTAAATTGGGGACTCAAATGGTACAATTGGCGATTGGACCCCGCATTCCAATATCGATGCCAGCGGGTAGCAGACCCGATTTTGGAATTAGGGCTGTGGTTAATTTTGTTTTCCCGAAGTAATTCGATTCAAATAAAGCTCGCCACAGATGGAACGGATTTACACTGATTAATCTAAAATGTAGTTTTGAAGTTCTATACGCTAGTGTTGATTTTTACAAGCAGACTTATTCCGTTTTAAAAGCGTTAGGTCTTTTACTATGGACTATCTGGGTTTAATTTAAGATGCTAGCTTCATTTATAACTAACGGTCATCTTCCTAAATTTATAGGGATTGATGACCGTTTTTCTGTACTATATTACCTAAATAGAATAAAAATAAATTATCTTTTACCTCCCTATTAATCCAATCAAAACTTGTAGTCTTTGTATTGATAAAGTAAATTTGCAATTGATATATAATTTAAATACCGTGAAATCAAATTTACATAAGTTACTATTTATACTATTCCCCGCAATACTTTTAGCCCAAACCGTCAAACAAAAAGAAATCAATGAGCAGTTTCAAACTTGGGTTTCCTTAAATACAGTTACCAAATTCAGCCCTTATTGGGGCGTCGCTGCGGATATTCATCTTCGAACTAATGATTTTTTTCAGGACAATAATTTCTTCTTTTTAAGAGGAGGGATTGCCTATATTCCGAATGCTAAATTCTCTTTTACGGGAGGTTACGCTCATATGTGGTTGGCACCAAGAAATCCTACCTGGAGTACCTTTTCAGATGAAAACAGATTGTATCAACAAGTACAAATGATTACTAAGCAAGGAAAGGTCGCCCTCCTTCAACGAATACGAAATGAGCAACGCTGGCAAGAAATAATTGTAAATGATGTAGCCACTGGAGAAAATAAATTCTCGAATCGAGTTCGATATTTGATTAGTGCGACAATTCCAGTTTTTAAGAATAAAAAAGCACCATCGCTAGTACTTTCGGATGAATTGTTGGTTCAATTTGGTCAGGATATTGTGTACAACACTTTTGATCAAAACCGTTTTTTTGTTGGAATCAAACAAACTATCAATCCCAAATTGAGTTTTGATTTTGGTTATATGAATGTCTACCAACAAAAATCGAATGGCTATCAGTACGATATGAATCATACTTTACGGTTGTTCTTTTATATGAGTTCTAGTATTGCACACGCGGATTAATAGCGCTATAATCCTATAATTTAGTCGCTTTTTATTAATTTTAGAATCTTGCTAGATTTCAAGTTTGCAGGATTTTTAATTTCAGTATCTTATAAAATAATACTATTGTAACTGAATTCAATTAATTCTAATAGTAATTTCATAGTAATTTTTAAAAATTTCCTGCCATTTTGATTTACTTAAATCAAAGACATTTAAATTATTATTTGTTATTTTACAGTATGAAGTTTTTTTAACACTAAAAAAATTGGTTATTTTATACTATGAACCGAAAACTATTTATTTGCCTTACTTTAGTTTTTTTTGCTCTTCTGCGGGTTCAAGCACAGAAAAATGACACTATTTATCTGCGAAACGGAGACAGAATAACCGGTGAGTTAAAGAAGTTCGAATATGGTTTGCTCAATTTGAGTACCGATGCGATGAAAACAATCAGTATTGAATTTGATGAAATCAATTCCATTCATTCGGCTAAATATTTTGAAATCCGTTTGAAATCAGGTCAGAAATTTTTTGGGCATTTGAAAAAGTCGGACGTTATGTCGACTGTGAATCTAGAAACCGTAACCGACACTATCCCGAAACGTTTGTGGGATATTGTTTTGATCATTCCCATTAAAAGTAGCTTTTTTCAAAAAATAGATGGCTCTATCGATTTAGGGTTGACCTATACCAAGGCCAGTGATGTATTTCAGTATAGCCTCAACGCCCAAGCGACTTATCGAACGACTTATCATTCCACCCGGTTTAATCTAGAGAGTATTTTGAAAGACGATTGATCAAAAATTTCAAGAAATAATACTGTTGGGCTTACCGTTAGTCATTTATTACCCAAAAAGTGGCAAACCAGAATTTCAGCTCAAGTCCAGCAAAACACAGAACTCAATCTTAATTATAGATTGCAAGCCGGATATGGAGTAGGGTATGATATTGCAAGAACCAACTCAGTTCGTTTCAACG
>CALPPA020000296.1 GCA_943325355.2 Klebsiella pneumoniae
GCACAACACTTCCAAAATTAGAATACGGTATTAATATTAGTTTAGCGTATAAAAATATTGATTTCGCCATTTTTGGTTCTGGTGTAGCTGGAAGAGTTGGGGTTGATCCGTACGTTTTTTGGAATAATTTTGTTCAAGGAAGAGATAATGCTGGCCCTGGAACATTGAATGCTTGGACACCAACCAATACAAATACTGAGGTACCATCTCTTTCATTAGCAAATAATGATACACAGATGTCCGATTATATCTTAAGAAACAATTCCTATTTTAAACTTAGAAACATGCAAATTGGATATTCATTATCTGATGCGTTGTTGAAAAAATCGGGATTCATTACTAGTTGCAGAATATATGCACAAGGTGAAAATTTATTTTGGATTACACCAAACGGATATATAGGTTCCGATCCAGAGCGAACAGATGTTAACAGAATACCAGTACCTACGACATTGTCATTAGGCTTTAACTTTAATTTTTAATCAACACTTATGAAAAAATATAATAAAATAGCTATTAGCTTCTTGTCAATTCTTTTATTGGCATCGTGTAGCTCCGATTTTTTAGACTATGAACCAACAGGAGTATTGTCTTCTGAAAATGTTGCGACAGCTACAAATGCTGAAGCACTTGTAAGTGCGGCCTATGCTGCAATTGGGAATGACGAAATGGTAGGTCCAATAACGCATCAGTGGGTTTATGGAAGTGTACGTTCCGATGATGCCTACAAAGGCGGAGGAGGTAGAGGTGATGTTGATGTTATTGATCGTTACGAACAGTATAATACTACTATAGCAGATTACGGAGATTGGATGACACCTAAAACATGGACCAATCATTACAAAGCCATCTCCAGAGCTAATTTTGCTTTATCCGTTATCAATTCCATTCCGGATGCAGATTATCCACTAAAAAAAGTAAGACAAGCGGAATTACGTTTTTTAAGAGCGCATTCTCATTTTATGCTTAAATTGTTGTTTAATAAAGTTCCTTATATCACAGAAGAACTTACTCAAGAAGACATATTAAAAACGTCAAATGATTTGTCAAGTGATGCTTTATGGGACAAAATTTCAGCTGATTTTCAATTTGCATTCGATAATTTACCACAAAGTCAGGATCAGGTAGGTAGAGCCGATAAAAATGCTGCTACTGCTTATCTTGCCAAATCGAATTTATATCAGGCTTATAAGCAAAATGATGCGCATCAGGTAACTAGTATAGATGCAGCAAAATTACAAAAAGTAATAGATTATGCAGATAAAGTTACTGGTAACCTTGAACCTGATTTTGGAAATAATTTTTTAGATGGTTATGATAATGGTGCCGAATCAATCTGGGCTGTTCAGTTTTCTATTAATGATGGTACAAATACAGGAAGAGTAAGTTTTGTTACAGGATTGAATTCTCCTCATGGAACACCTCTTTATGGCTGTTGTGGCTTTCATATGGCAAGCCAAAATATGGTAAATGCATTTAAAACCGATGCCGATGGATTACCATTACTTGATACTTTTAATGTGGTAGACATTTTTAGTAGAGTTAATGGCAATGGTGATGCTACGCTTACAGCAGGAGTGACACTTGATCCAAGGATTGACCATACTGTAGGAGTTCCTGGCAGACCCTTTAAATATAAAAATACATTAAAGAACACAGGGGATATGGTTTACAAATTGAGTTGGGCTAGAGATCCAGGGGTGTATGGTTATTTTGGTAATATGAAAGAACAACAATCACCAGATTGTTCTTGTTACGTAAAAAATGGCCCATTTATTGGGACCTCTAAAAATGTTGATTTTATTAGATATGCTGATGTGTTATTGTTTAAAGCTGAAGCCTTAATTCAACTAAACAGATTTGCAGAAGCATTGCCAATAATTAATCGAATAAGAGCAAGAGCTGCAGCCAGTGGCGCAAGGCCTCTAGCGGCAGGAGCTTCAAATGTTTATAAAGTTCAACCGTATGCTTCGTTCCCTTCAAAAGATTACGCTTTGAAAGCTTTAATGTTTGAAAGAAGACTAGAATTTAGTATGGAAGGACCACGATTCTTTGACTTAGTAAGATGGGGAATTGCAGAACCAGTTTTGAATGCTTATTTAAATAAGGAAAAAATCAAAAAAGATTATCTCTCAAATGCTAAGTTTACAGCAGGTAGAGATGAATATTATCCGATACCTCAAAGAGAGATTGATTTTACAGGTGGATTATACAAACAAAATCCCGGGTATTAATAATAGAATTTATAATGAATTTGTTTTGGTTAGTAAATTCGGTTGGAGGCAAGTATTTTACTTGCCTTTAACTTTTGGTATCGACGCTGACATTCTCTTGCCGAGTTTGTTTAGTTGCAGGTATTTTTATTAGAGTTTTTTAAAATAGAAACAAATCAGAGTTTTTAAAAATGTATTATGAAAGAAAATCGCCTCTCCTTTGCTTGTAAAAAAATGATATCTCTTTTTACTTTAATTTTAGGAGTATATCATTTATCGGCACAAACGGTAACTATTCCGATTGCTACCGAGAACAATATGTTACTACTACAAACCGATAGTAATAATAGGTTAAGAACCGTTTATTTTGGAAAACCACTTGAAAACGAAAGTGAATATGGAACGGTTTCAGCCGGATATATTTATGATGAATCCAATGCTGGAATTTATAATTCGTCCTATACTCCTGCAGGAACCTGGAATTTTTCAGAACCTGCTATTCAAGTCAAACACGCAGATGGAAATCCTTCGTTGGAAATGAAATACGTGAGTCATAAAAAAGAAATAATTGATGGCAATACTGCTATTACAAGTATTCTTTTAAAAGATCCTGTTTACCCTTTTGAGGTAACTTTATTTTATAAAGTTTGGACAAAAGAAAATGTAATAGAACAATGGACCGAAATAGAACACAAGGAGAAAAAACCGGTGTTGTTGCAAAAATATGCTTCGGCTAATTTATACTTTGCAGGCAAAGATTTCTATCTCACCAGCTTTCAGGGAGAATATTTAAAAGAAATGCAGCCTGCAGAAACTAAACTTATTCAAGGCATTAGAACGGTAGATTCTAAATTGGGGACACGATCGATGCTTTTGCAAACTCCGAATTTTATAGTGTCTTTTGGAAAGCCCGCCTCAGAAAATGAAGGAAGCGTTATGCTGGGCCAATTAGCTTGGAGTAGCAATTTTAAGCTTGATTTTGAAATCGATTCTCATAAAAACCTTCGACTCA
>CALPPA020000297.1 GCA_943325355.2 Klebsiella pneumoniae
GAGTTTTCAGGATTGTGTTTTGGATTATTCGTCTTTTGCCAATAAGAAAATGCCGAAAACAAAGTTCGATTCTTGTTCGATTAAAGAGATTTCTTTTATTGGAACGAATTTGACGAATGCTTCTTTCGGAAATTGTAATTTGGATAACGCCATTTTTAATGACACCCAATTGGCTGGAGTAGATTTTAGAACAGCCTACAATTATAAAATTGATCCGGAGTTTAATCCGATGAAGAAAGCCAAGTTTTCGACCCAAGGAATTGTAGGCCTTTTGGATAAATATGATATTAAAATTGAGTAAATCCTGACCCCCAAATCCTCTCCAAAGGAGATGAGAACTGAAAACATAATAAAAATGAAAAAAATAATCTTCTTGCTCCCAATACTGGCTTTAGTCTCTTGTTACAATACCGAACGCAATTGCAAGGATTTTAAAACCGGGAAATTCAAATTTGAATATGAAGTAGATGGCGTAAAAAAAACTACTTTTTTTGAACGCAAAGACAACATCGAAATTGAAACTTTTGACGGTAAGACTGATACGGCAAGTATTCGATGGGTCAATGATTGTGAATATATTCTACAAAAAATTCATCCTAAGAATATGGCCGAAAAGAAAGCGATTAATATGAAAATTTTGACTACTTCGAAGAATTCGTATATCTTTGAATTCGGAATTGTGGGAAGCGACGAAAAACAACGCGGAACTGTTGAGAAAATTTAAGATTTCAGATAGCGGCTGACAAGTTCCAGTGTGCCGTTTGAACAACTTTAAACAATAAACCACAAACTCACAACTTATAACTTATAAATCAATAAAATGGAAGTATTTTTAAATCCAGACGCTTGGATTGCCTTGTTAACCTTAACCTTTCTGGAAATTATACTAGGAATAGACAACATTATTTTCATATCGATTGTAACTGGGAAATTGCCACCGGAAAAAAGAAAAAGAGCTACTAAAATTGGTATGTTTCTGGCTATGTTTATGAGAATTGCACTATTATTTGGTATCAGTTTTTTGATTCAGATGAAAAAGCCTTGGTTTTACATTGATTTTAGTTGGTTTTCGGCTGGAGTTACAGGACAAAGCTTAATTTTATTACTAGGAGGTTTATTTTTGATTTATAAAAGCACGAATGAAATTCACGAAAAAGTAGATGCAAAAGGCGAAGAAGAACAAGAAATAAAAAAAACGGCATCAAAATCCTTTCAAGGTGTGCTTTTACAAATCATTATGATTGACTTGGTTTTCTCATTCGATAGTATTTTAACTGCTGTGGGTATGACAAACGGAGTTGAAGGTGCACTCTATATAATGGTTACTGCTGTAGTTATCTCTGTACTTATTATGATGCAATTTGCAGTTCCTGTTGGCGCTTTTGTAAACAAACATCCTTCCATTCAAATATTAGGATTGTCATTTTTGATCTTGATTGGGTTTATGCTTATTACTGAAAGTGCACATTTATCAAATGCATTAATCTTTGGCAACCACGTCACTCCTGTAGGAAAAGGCTATTTGTACTTTGCCATTTCGTTCTCACTTTTAGTCGAATTTTTGAATATGAAGGTAGATAAGAAAAAGAAATAAACCATTATGAATAAAGCTAATAGTTTAAGTTAAGTAGACTAAAATTCCTCACGATTATACCACATTATTCAGTCACAAATTCACAGATTTACACTAATTAATCTATGAATCTGTGGCTGAAAATTTTTAGGTTCAACGTAAAATAAGGTCTTTACTTGAAAATTTATTCTACTATTTTACCGATTAGCAATATATAATATAATAGTCCAATACTCCCGATAGCTATCGGGAGTATTAAATATATTGTCTATCGGCATTATCTCCCAAATTCATCGGGATAAAATTTTAAAATGGATTAGACCATTTTAAAGTGTAAGATTATTGGGTAGCAAGTCGAATAGTTATATTTAATCTTAATCCTATTTTTTATTGAAATGCAATTATAAGCTAAAGCTTTAAAGTCACAAACTTGTAAAATTTAGATAATATTCAATAAAAAAACCAGCCGAAATGACTGGTTTTTTCAGCAAATAATTTTGTCGATATAACTAATAATTTTTAAAGTATTACGAAGTTATTAATCTGCCACTTGGCTAAAGTAAAGGATTGATTTTTAAATTACAATAGTTAAGATTTGCTTAATATGATAAATATCATATTATAACAATCAGACAATCAATACATTTATCAATAATTAAACCCCGAAAAATAATTATAAACTTAAACCAAATTACATTATGAAGACAAGATTAATTTCTTTAGCCATTTTTGCTGTAACTTTATTAGTATCAGCAAACATTTCAGCTCAAACTGCTGGATCAATGATCTTTAACTTTACGACTGTTCAACAAGGCACAAAAACAAAACAGGTAAATGCAGTCTGGATTGAGAATGCTACTGGTACATTTATAAAAACGAATTTACTTTATATTTCTTCAAATTCAACAGATGATCATGTACCACAATTTAGTATTAAATCAAGTGCTTCTATTCCTTCACCAATTGGCAGCGGGGCGGTTAATGATGCTACTACTGGTAATACGATAAATGCGATTACTGGTGCAACTCGTACTGCCTCTAGTGCGCCAAAAGCTTGGGGTGCATATTCGGTTTCTTGGGACGGAAAAACAGGTACTACAACTCCTGTTTTAGTACCAGACGGTAGTTATAAAATCTGGGTTGAAATGGCTTGGAATGACAATGAAGATCAACACGATTTTATTAATACAGGTTATACTTTTACTAAAGGTGCTTCAATATTTACAACTAATCCTGCCAATGAAGGGCCATTATCGACAATAACACTTACCTGGACACCATCTGCTTTGAGTATTGATAGCATTTACAAAACAAAAATTGCTATTTATCCTAACCCAAGTAATGGAGTAATTAATGTTAAATTTAATGATATTCCTGTAAGCAAAATAGATGTAGTAAACGTTTTAGGTCAAGTAGTAAAATCAATAAAACTAGACGCATCTTCATTAGAAACACAAGAAAGTATTGATTTGTCTAGTAATGCAAATGGTATTTACATTATTAATGTTTCAACTAATGAAACCTCATCTATCTATAAAGTAGTTTTAGATAAATAATTTGAATTCAGAATTTAAAAAAAAGCATCTCGAAAATCATGAGATGCTTTTTTTTACATAAATCGTAGACATTTTTTTGAAGAAAAAACCTAA
>CALPPA020000298.1 GCA_943325355.2 Klebsiella pneumoniae
ATCCAATAGCTAGTATAAATCCAGATGATATCGATGCAATAGAAATTTTAAAAGGAGCAAATGCTGCTGCTTTATACGGTTCCAGAGCTGGAAATGGAGTTATATTGATAACCACTAAAAAAGCAAAAGTAAAAAAAGGCTTAGGAGTTACCTTTAATAGCAATGTTGCTATGACAGAAAATATGCAATGGCCCGAATATCAATATGTGTATGGTGCTGGAGGTGGCGGAAGATTGGTGGCTAACCCTTCTCAAATAGACCCTCAAGGCAGACCAATCCTTTTACAGCATGACCGTGCCTATGGGAATATAATGGTTGGGCAAGACGTTTTAGGATATAATAATCAGACTATTAAATACCTTCCTCAATATGATGGTATAAAAGATCTTTATAGAACAGGTTTGACCTACACCAACAGTATCAGTTTTGAAAAAGCCAATGAACAAGGAAATTTTAGACTTTCATACAGCAATGTCAATTCCACGTACACTTTGATCAATCAAGAAGGGCTTAAAAGAAATAACCTTAATTTTAATACGACAAGAAATATTACAAAAGATTTTAATATCGCATTGAATGTCAATTACACCAACGAAGATGTTGAAAATCGTATCTATCGAAACGGAAGTAACAGAAATCCTGCCAATAGTTTTATGTACATACTTCCAAACATGGGGGAATCGAATTTATTACCTTATAAAGATGAATTTGGAAAAGCTTATATATATAGAGCAGCTTTTGTCAATCCCTATTGGAACCTATTTGAAAACAGTAATGAAGACCAAACCAACAAATTAATAGGCGGTTTGAACTTAAGTTGGAAATTAAATAAAGACTTTACTTTGACAGGAAAAGCATTATTAGATTACAATAATCGATATGGATACGAATTCAACAATAAGGGCGCTGTATATGATTTAGATGGATTTTACAGAACATTTGATAGGAGTACTTTGGCTACCAACTTAGAAGCAGTACTGCGTTATAATAAAAAAGTAAAGGATTTTACATTTACGGCATTTGCCGGTACTAATATGTATGATTACAGTTTGTCCTCTAGAGAGGCAAAATTACCAACTTTAATGGTGCCAGATGTAAAAAGTTTAGCCAATTCAAGTGGAATTCCAGAAACAGTTGAAGTTGATGCACTTAAAAAAGTAAATTCGCTTTTTGCTTCGGCGACATTTGGATATAAAGACACTTATTTTATTGATGCTACTGCGAGAAATGATTGGTCATCTACACTACCTTCAGATAACAATAGCTATTTTTACCCTTCCATTGGTGGAAGCATGCTGTTGAGCGAGATTTTACCTAAAAATGATGTTTTAAGCTTTTTGAAACTAAGAGCATCCTATGCTCAAGTAGGAAATGATACTAGTCCATACAATCTTTTATCAACCTATAAATTTGGCGGTCTGTATAATGGTAATACTTGGTTGGCACTAGATCCTTCCAGTAAAAATCCGGAATTAAAACCTGAGTTAACCACTTCTAATGAATATGGTATTGAAGCTAATTTTTTCAAAAAAAGATTTACTGTAAACGCAACTTATTACACATCGTCTACCAAAAATCAAATTATACCAGTACAAACGTCTCCAGCTTATGGTTTTTCGAATCGAATCATCAATGCAGGAGAAATTAAAAACGAAGGTTTTGAGGTGTTTTTAAAATATAGAGTACTTGATTCAAAGCTGAAATGGGATATGGAATTCAACTGGTCTAACAATCGATCTGAAGTCGTGTCTTTGATAGATGGCGTAAATAGATTACAATTGAGGACTTGGTTCAATGTGAATGTTTATGCAGAAGTAGGAAGACCTTTAGGAGAAATAAGAGGAAATGTTGCAGCAATTGATCCTGAATCAGGGAAGACATTAGTGAGTGCCAATGGTAAAGTGCTTTTCAATCAAGATCAATATCTAGGAAACAATCAGGCTGATTATATTGGAGGTTTAAGAAACGCATTTACCTACAAAGGAATCAACTTAAGCTTTTTGGTTGACTTTAAAAAAGGAGGTGATTTGTATTCAGGAACGTATTTAAAAGCAATTAACAATGGATTACCAATAGAAACTCTTGAAGGTCGAGAAGCCTGGCTTTTTTCTAATGGTATTTTAGGAGAGAATGCAAGTGAAGCTAATGGAGTAGGATTGTTTGGTAACCCCTATCTTGATGCTAATCGACCAAAAGGACGTATTTATGGAAATGCTGCCCTTGGAGTTAGAGATGCAAATAATAATTGGGTTGCTGCAAAAGATGCCAATGGAAATATTATTGAAAGTAACAATTACATTAGCCCTCAGGAATATGGATTTGATGCTCTTAATGATCAAGGTAGAATAACTTACGATACCTCTTTTATTAAATTAAGAGAAGTTATAATCGGGTATACAATCCCTAAAAGATTCGTTGCAAAAACAGTATTTCAAGATATGAAATTTTCGGTTGTTGGACGTAATTTATTCTTTTTCTATCAAAACACGCCCAAAGGAATCGACCCAGAAGCGAGTTCAACTTCTGGAAATGGACAAGGAATTGAATACGCTTCATTCCTTCCAACTAGAACTATAAGTTTTAATCTTAATTTAAAATTTTAATTATTATGAAAATTATTCAAAAGATCTATAAAACACTATTTACATTAGGAATCATCTTGTTGATGGGTTCCTGTACGGAGGATTTCGAAGAAACAAATTTAGACCCCAATTCTTTTAATTTCTCCTCACCTGAAAATATTTTTCCAGGAGTTGTATTCAGAACCCTAGATTTAGTTGGTGGCGATATGAATGCCAATATGTTTATGAATTATGCTAGTTACACAGGAGGCAAAGGAGGGCAAATACCTAGATTCTATTTTACAGACAACGCCTTGAATTCATACTGGTCAAGATTTTATGTTGACATTCTAAAAAACAATCAGGAAATAATCGATAATTTTTCGGGCAAACCCGCTTTTGCGAACCGAGTATTGATTGCGAAAGTTTGGAAAAGCTACGTGTATTCTGTTATGGTTTCTACTTTTGGTGGTGTCCCATTAGACAAAGCTTTATCAACAGATACTAAAGTCCCTTATAACACAGAAGAGGAGGTTTATGTTGGGATTCTCAATATGTTGAAAGAAGCTGGAGATGGTCTTAACACCACTGGAGACAAACTAGGAGTAGATCCAGTTTATAACGGAGATAATGCCAAATGGAAAAAATTTGCC
>CALPPA020000299.1 GCA_943325355.2 Klebsiella pneumoniae
GATAGTATTTTGTGAAAGTGTAATAATTATTAGAGAATCTTCTACTGCCAATGAATTCCAATCTTTCCAGTTATTAAAATCGTTGACAAAATTATATATAGATGATTTAGGTGAATTTATAATTTTGCTTCTTTCAACAGAAAAATTGCCTTTTTGAGTGGCAACAAAAATAGACAAGGCTACTATGCTAAGTAATAGTAAAAGAAAGAGGTATTTTAAAATTCTCATATAGTTTGGGTTAATTTCAGTTGTAATGTTAGAAATTTTATTAATACGTTTAACTTCACAAAATGCATAAAATAACTTTTGCTCTTCTATTTTACAACATTTAAATTTAATAATGATTGTTTTGATATTAAACTTCTATTTATCAGAAAGTTAAATTCAAAAATTAATTAGATTAACAAATATATTTTTTTAATATTATTCTTAATTTTTGCACTAATTAAATATAAAACATTATTGTATTTTTAAATTATGTGTATATTTGTTATCTATAATATATAAATAACTAAATTAATTTAATAATGAAATTACTTAAAATTACAAGTGTTTTTATGACCCTGGCAGTTTCAATTATTTGTACCGCACAAATAACAAAAACAGACGGTTTAAAAAATGCTAAAAATGATACTTTTGAATATGTTGTAGAACAATTCGCTGATATAAAAGTATTACGATATCAAATTCCAGGTTGGGAAAATCTAACACTGAAAGAACAAAAATTAGTTTATTATTTAACTCAAGCGGGGTATTCTGGTCGCGATATTACGTATGATCAGCATTATAAAAACAATCTGAAAATTCGAAAAGGACTCGAGAATATTTATGTGAATTACAAAGGAGACAAAACCTCAGATGATTGGAAAAACTTTGAAATTTATTTAAAAAGAGTTTGGTTTGCTAGCGGAATTCACCACCATTATTCAAATGATAAAATTAAACCTAGTTTTTCTGAAGCCTATTTCGAAGGTTTACTAAAAGCCACAAAAACAAGCTTATCACCAGCAATTGTAGCTATTCTGTTTAATGATGCAGATGCCAAAAAAGTCAATCTTGATGAATCAAAAGGATTGTTAGAAGGTTCAGCAACCAATTTTTATGACAAAGGAATAACCGCAAAAGAAGTTGAAGATTTTTATGCTAAGAAAACAAGTCCTGATCCTAAGAGACAATATTCTTTTGGTTTGAATTCTAAATTAGTTCGCAATTCTAATGGGCAATTGGAAGAAAAAGTATGGAAAAGTGGCGGAATGTATGGAGTTGCAATTGATAAAATTGTGTATTGGTTAGAAAAAGCACAAACTGTTGCTGAAAACAAAAAACAAGGGGATGCCATCGGGTTGTTAATTAGTTATTATAAAACGGGTAGTTTAAAAACTTGGGACGATTACAACATTGCTTGGTTACAAGCTACAGAAGGAAATATTGATTACATAAACAGTTTTATCGAGGTGTATAATGATCCTTTAGGATATAGAGGTTCCTACGAAAGCATTGTTCAAATCAAAGATTTTGATATGTCTAAAAAGATGGAAGTAATTTCTAAAAATGCGCAATGGTTTGAAGATAATTCGCCTTTACTTCCTGAAAATAAAAAGAAAAACGTAGTTGGTGTATCCTATAAAACCGTCATTGTGGCTGGTGAATCTGGAGATGCTTCACCTGCAACACCTATTGGTGTAAACCTTCCGAATGCAGATTGGATTCGTGCTGAACACGGTTCAAAATCTGTTTCACTAGGAAATATTATTGATTCCTATAACAAAGCTGGAGGAAAGGGAAAATTGCAAGAATTTGCAAACGATGCCGAAGAAATTGCATTAGCTGTAAAATATGCTGAATTAGGGGATAAAATGCATACTGCTTTGCACGAAGTAATTGGTCACGCTTCGGGGCAAATAAATCCTGGTGTAGGAACTCCAAAAGAAACTTTGAAAAGTTATGCGTCTACTCTCGAGGAAGGAAGAGCAGATTTGGTAGGATTGTATTTTGTTTATAATCCAAAAATTCAAGAATTAGGATTGGTTGACGATTGGAAAAAACTAGGAATGGAATCCTATGACAGTTACATTCGAAATGGATTGATGACACAACTGGTTCGTTTAGAGCCAGGAGCTAATATCGAAGAAGCACATATGAGAAATCGTCAGTTTGTGAGTGCTTGGGTTTTCGAAAAAGGCAAAAAAGACAATGTTATTGAAAAAATAACTCGCAACGGAAAAACCTATTTCAACATCACAGATTATGATAAATTACACGATTTATTCGGGCAATTATTGCGTGAAATTCAACGTATGAAATCCGAAGGAGATTATGCTGCTGGTAAAGCATTGGTTGAAAATTATGGAGTTAAAGTAGATCAAAAAATACATACTGAAGTTTTAGAAAGAAATAAACAATTTGCATCAGCTCCTTACAGCGGTTTTGTGAATCCTGTTTTGGTTCCAAAGGTAGACGCAAAAGGTGAGATTATTTCAATTGAAGTCACACAGCCAAAATCCTTTGCGGAACAAATGTTGAAGTATTCTAAAACCTATGGTTTTCTGCCAATAGAAAATTAAGAAATACTTAATTAAGAAAAGGATGTTCTTAATTGGGCATCCTTTTTTTTATAAATTTTCCTAAAAAACATTCAAATTAATAAAGGTAAATCCATATATTCGTTAGATAAAGATTACAAAATTTTTGTAGTAAAGTATTCGTCTAATTTTCAATAGATTAATAATTTTTAATTACAAGAATTAAATTTTTTAAATTAAAGTTATAAAAAAACTAAAAATATATTTATGAAAAGACTATTTATTTCGATGTTACCTTTTTTGCTGATAAGTTGTTCGGCAAGTATTTCAACAAGTTTCACAAGTCAAAACAAACCATTAACAATTGAAGATAAAGTTGCTTTTTTAGATTTGATAAATAAAGTTCCTGAGGGTGCAAAAAAGCTTGGAGAAGCAAAATATGGTGATAGTGGATTTTCTACTAGCTGTGATTTTAACACTATTTTAATAAATGCGAGAAAATCAGCAAGGGCGAATGGTGCAAATATTGTAAAAGTTGTAAAAAAATCTACACCAGATTTGTGGAGTACTTGCTATAGAATTACAGTAGAATTTTATTTCTACGAAGGAGACGTGTCAAAATTACCCCAATATCAATTACAAATAAATTAATCTTAACTTAAAAAAAATGAAAAAAA
>CALPPA020000300.1 GCA_943325355.2 Klebsiella pneumoniae
CGTGGTGGTTACGGTACGGTTCGAATGATTGCTTTATTGGATTTTACCAAAATCAAACAAAGCCCAAAATGGATTGTTGGTTTTAGCGATGTCACCGTAATTCACAGTTATTTAAACCGATTAAACATTGCTTCCATTCATGGTGCAATGCCAGTAACAGTCGGAAAAGCAAGTGTAGAATCAATAGAAAGTTTGCGAAAAGCACTTTTTGGTGAAAGCTTGGAATATGAAATTCCTTTTAGTACTGCGAACCGATTGGGTACTGCGAAGGGAGAAATCGTGGGAGGCAATTTATCTATTTTATACAGCCTGATGGGTTCGAATGCACAAATAGATTGCAAGGGAAAAATTTTGTTTATCGAAGACTTGGATGAATATTTATACCATATTGATCGAATGATGATGAGTTTGAAACGATGCGGCTGTTTTGATGGTTTGAATGGTTTGATTGTAGGCAGTATGACAAAAATGAAGGACAATGACATTCCTTGGGGGAAAAATGCCAACCAAATTATTGCGGATGTAACCAAAGAATATACATTTCCAATTCTATATAATTTCCCCGTGGGACATTTTCACGACAACAGAGCTATCATTGTAGGCAAACAGGTTTCTCTTGAATTAAATGCTACAACTTCAAAACTAACTTTTGAATAAAAGCACATCTTCTAACTTCAAACTTTCACAATGGCTGATCACAATGATTTAGGAAAATTAGGAGAAGAATTAGCTGTCGAATTTTTACGAAAGAATGGATATGAAATCCTAGAAACCAACTGGACGTTTCAAAAAGCAGAAGTCGACATCATAGCCAAAAAAGAAAATATATTAGCCATAATCGAAGTAAAAACGCGTTCCTCACTAGATTTTGGTTTACCACAAGATTTTGTAAAACCCAAGAAAATCCAACTTCTGGTTAAAGCTGTAAACGAATATGTCCTTTCTAAAGACTTAGATATCGAAGTTCGTTTTGACATTATTGCCATTCATAAAGAAGACAAATCCTTTGCTATTGAACATCTAATAGATGCCTTTTATCATTTTTAACAAAATATATTTTTGTTTGATTTGTAACAAATTGTTTTTTATTTATATTTGCAAAAGGTTTAAAACAATAATCTAAAGAATTGTAGATTTTCTTTACAAATTCAGCCGAAACAAAAGGGTGATTTCCTTAAAAATTAACACAACTAAAAAAATGAAAACAGTATCTTCAATTGTAGAAAATTACATCAAAACAAAACCCTTTTTATTGAATGCCTTATCTCTTGGAATAATCAATTTGACTTCATTATCTCGAAATATTATGGTCGAATTGGAGTCTGATTTTGGCAAAGAAGTAAAACAAGGTGCTGTTGTAATGGCGCTAAAAAGACTCACTGAAGAGTTAGATTTTAGACTCAATCACAAAATCAATAAGGTAATAAAAAACATTGGCGAAATTACTGTTCGCTCTGCATTGACGGATTATACTTTTGCAGCCTCGGACACTGTTTTGAACAAACAAGCTGATTTAATTACGGATATCAACTCCTTTTCGGATATTTTTTACACTTCATCTCGTGGCGTAAATGAAACCAATATTGTAGTTAGTAATGCCGTAAATCATTTGGTTGACAAACATTTTGTCAATGAAAAATTGATTCAAAAACTAGAAAATCTAGCTTCGATTACGGTAAAATTACCCAAAGAAAACATTACTGTTCCTGGTATATATTATTTCATTTTTCAACGTTTAGCTTGGGAAGGAATCATTATCAACGAAGTAATTTCGACTTCAAACGAATTTACTATTTTGGTTAGTGAAGACGAAGTAGATGTAGCTTTTAAAGTGATTAAGGATTTGAAGAATTAATATTTTTATCCTACTATATTTTGAGCTTCCAAACTTTTTAGAAGATTGGGGGCTTTTTTTATTTCCCCAACATCTCCATTAATTCCAAAGCTCTTCGAGTTGTTTTAACATTGTCAAAGGTCAACAAAAGTCTTAAACCAGCTGGCGTTTGTTTTTCTTTCATCACACAAATACTGCTGTTTTTTTGAACAAACTGAATCACTTGATGAAAACGTTTCGAAGTATAAAAATCCGAGTTTTGATCGGCCACAAAATAGCCAATCATCTTGCCTTTTTTCATCACTAATTTTTCGATTCCAACTTTGGTGGCAACCCATTTAATGCGAATACTATTCATCAAAGCCAATGCTCTTGGAGGCATCGGACCAAAACGGTCAATCAATTTATTTTGGAAAACAACCAATTCTTCCTCGTTTGTCATATTACCCAATTCATTATATAAACTCAAACGCTCCGTGACATTATTGATGTATTCATCCGAAAATAACAACTCAAAATCAGTGTCGATTTGCAGGTCTTTTACGTATTCTTTTTCAACTCCGCTATCTTCGTTTTCATACAAATCCTTGAATTCGTTTTCTTTCAATTCATCGATAGCTTCATTCATAATTTTTTGGTAAGTATCAAAACCAATTTCGTTAATGAAACCACTTTGCTCACCTCCCAATAAATCTCCAGCACCACGAATTTCCATATCCTTCATCGCAATATTGAAACCGCTTCCCAATTCCGAGAATTGTTCCAATGCCTGAATTCGTTTTCTAGCATCATCTGTCATCGCTGAATACGGTGGACATATAAAATAACAAAAAGCTTTCTTGTTGCTACGACCTACACGACCGCGCATTTGATGCAAATCGGACAATCCAAAATTATTCGCATTATTGATAAAAATGGTATTCGCATTAGGAACGTCCAAACCGCTTTCGATAATAGTTGTGGCAACCAAAACATCGAATTCTCCGTTCATAAAAGCCAACATCAATTCCTCGAGTTTTTTGCCTTCCATCTGGCCGTGGCCAATTCCCACTCGAGCATCAGGAACCAATCGCTGAATCATTCCAGCCACTTCCTTGATATTTTCGATACGGTTATTAATAAAGAAAACCTGTCCGTTGCGCTGAATTTCATAGGAAATCGCATCGCGAATCAACTCTTCGCTAAAACTAACCACATTCGTTTCTATCGGATAACGATTAGGCGGAGGAGTTGTAATCACGGATAAATCACGTGCTGCCATCAACGAAAACTGCAAGGTTCTCGGAATAGGAGTTGCCGTTAATGTCAACGTATCGACATTGGCAGCGATGGTTTTGAGTTTGTCTTTTACGTTGACA
>CALPPA020000301.1 GCA_943325355.2 Klebsiella pneumoniae
AGTTTTTCCATTAATTTCAGTCCCTTCATCAACAGCATTAACAATTATATGTTTTTGCGGCCTACTGGATTTGAAACCACCATTAGAGGTGCTTTTCCGGTATGGGAATATCAAAAAACCGCTGCTTTGCTGACAGGAGTTGATCTAGAAACTAATTGGAATATTAGTAGTAATTGGCAGCACCATTTCTCATTAGCTTACGTATTTGGTCAAGATGTATCTAACAGTGAAGCTTTGATTGATATACCACCAATTAACATTAACAACAAAATTCAATTTACAAAAAAAGAATGGCATCATTTGGTATTGGAGTTAAAAAGTGAAATAGTAGGTCAGCAAAATCGATATCCTGATAATAATTTTTCAACACTAATCATAGAGGATGGAGAGTTAAAACCAGTCATCGTGGACATTAGTTCGCCTCCAGAAGCCTATCATCTAATGCATTTTTATTCTGAAATGAAATTTAATACTTTCAAAAAAGTAAGTTCAACCCTTGCTTTTTCAGTTCAGAATATTTTCAACATCGCGTACAGAGATTACCTCAATAGGCAGCGTTTTTTTGCTGACGAAATGGGAAGAAATTTTCAAATACAATTAAAAATTAATTATTAACAACGTCTGATATTTAGACAAAAAAATTAACAATATGAAAAATTTAAAATTAGTAGCAGTAGCATTTTTAGGAATTACATCATTAATCTCTTGTGATAATAATGACGTGCCTGTAAACGAAGAAGAGGTAATTACTACCGTTACGACAACATTAACAAACGGCACAAGCGTTATCACTTTACTATCTAGAGACTTAGATGGGGATGGTCCAAATGCTCCCGTAGTAACAGTTTCAGGCAAACTAATGGCAAGCAAAGTCTACACTGGACGGGTAACAATCTTGAATGAAACCGAAACTCCTGCTGGAGACATCACCGCCGAAGTAAAAGGAGAAGGAGAGGAGCATCAATTGTTTTTTCAAGTTCCATCAGTTTTAGGAACATTTATGTATACTGATGTAGATATAAACGGAAAGCCAATTGGCCTAGAATTTACCTTAACTACTAAAACCGCAAGCACTGGAAGTTTAGTCGTTACTTTGCGACATCTACCAAATAAATCAGCATCAGGTGTTGCAAATGGGGACATTACAAACGCAGGAGGAGCAACTGATTTTGCGGTAACATACCCATTAGTAGTTGAATAAATCTTGAATTAAAAATAAGTAAAAGGGCTGTCATAAGACGGCCTTTTTTTGCTTTTTTGCAAAATAGTTTATTTCTCTATTCTATAATTGTTGAAGAAATGAATATTATTCTTTGCAACTCAGATTATACATAATTGAGTTTTAAAGCTAATGCTATTTGTAATCAACAGATATTATTTGTACTCAATCTTCCCTATATGTCGCATCACACGAACAATTTTAGTTTTCCTATTATTGATGTAAGAGGAAGAACTTGTAGCTGAATATTTTCTTGGATTGGGTAAAATGGCAGCAATTCCCGCAGCTTGAATTTTTGTGAGACTCGAAGCGTCTTTTCTATACCAATGTTGTGTTGCAGCTTGGGCTCCATAAACTCCGTTTCCCATTTCTATGCTGTTGAGATAGACTTCCATAATGCGTTCTTTGCCCCAAATTAATTCTATAAGAACCGTAAAATAAGCTTCCAATCCTTTGCGGAGATAACTTCTTCCTTGCCAAAGAAAAACATTTTTGGCTGTTTGTTGCGAAATGGTACTTCCTCCTTTTATTCTTCTTCCTCTTTCGTTGTTCTTGTAGGCTTTTTGCATTGCTGTAAAATCGAAACCATTATGAACAAGAAAAGTTCCATCTTCACTTGCAATTACTGCTTTTTGTAAATTAGTAGAAATGTTTTCGATAGGTTCCCAGTCGTGACTAAAATAAATTTCTTTGCCAGCAATCTTGTTTTCTATGGCGCGAATAACCATTAAAGGAGTGAATAGAACGGGCACAAACTTAAAAAGTACTACAAAAAAAATTGACAATCCAAAAAACCACAGCAATGCTTTGAATAAAAAACGAGTTAGTTTACTTCTAAAAGTTCCCGAATCTTTTTTTGATGTTATTTTTGTTGCCATTATTTGTAAATCTGAAATTTTTATAAAAGTAAAAAAAATTGCTTCAGTTTTATAAAATTAGATTTAAAAATCATCATACTATTTTAAATAGAATTCGTATTTTTAAAACTTAATAAATCTAAAAATTTACTATGAAAAAAATACTATATATAACACTGATAATGATTAACTTTAATGCGATGGCGCAAAACACAATGTCTCCAGATTTACTTTTGAAACTAGGCAGAGTAAACGCTTTAGGGCTTTCTAAAGACGAGAAAAATATAGTTTACAAAGTAGATATTCCTTCTGCCGAAGAAAACAAATCGAATTCTAAGTATTATACATTACCCATAAATGGAGGGGATCCAACCGAAGTTGCCTCAACCAAAGAGTTATTAAATGACAAAAACGTTTCTCCAGACGGAAAACATACAGTTTACAGTGAAGAAGTAAAAATCGACAAAGTTCACGGAAAAGATTTTTATCCAGAACTAGAAAAATCGAATGTTCAAATATATAATGGTTTGGATTATCGCCATTGGGACAAATGGAACGAAGGCAAATTCAATCACGTTTTTTATAAAGAAAACAAAGAAGGGTCTGTTGGTATTGACATTCTGAAAGGCGAAACTTTCGATAGTCCACAAAAGCCTTTTGGCGGAGACGAAGATTATATTTGGTCTCCAGATAGCAAAAGCATTTTATACGTTTGCAAGAAAAAATCGGGAACATCTTATGCAATAAGTACGAATACAGACATTTATGAATATAATTTAGAGACTAAAAAAACCATTAACAGAACCGAAGGCAATTTAGGATATGATACAAATCCAAAGTTTTCTCCAAGCGGAAATTTAACGTGGTTGCAAATGAAACGCGACGGTTATGAAGCCGATAAAAACGATATAATTGTCAGCTTTAAAGGAATGAATATTAATTTAACGGCGAATTGGGACGGAACGGTTGAGAGTTTTTTATGGAGTGCTGATGGCAAAAAAGTCTATTTTCAAGCACCAATTGACGGAACACTTCAGTTATTTGAAGTTGATTTTCCGGGCTTGACTAAGAAATTACCTCAAGTTACTCAGTTG
>CALPPA020000302.1 GCA_943325355.2 Klebsiella pneumoniae
ATAACTCCATCCATATCAAAAATTACGGTTTGGATCATTTTTTAGGTATTGGGTTTTGGGTAATAGGTATTGGGATGTATAGACTTAAAAAATCCCGATAATTATCGAGTGCTGAAAACTAGTCTAGTTTTCCATCAAAATACATTGTCCATTTTCCCTGCACTTTCATCACTTGTTCGATGACTTCGCGAACGGCACCTTTTCCACCATTTTTATGCGAAATATATTTGGATATTGTTTTGATTTCTGTGCTTGCATCTTGCGGACAAGTCGGCAATCCTACTAGTTGCATCACGTGATAATCAGGAATATCATCGCCCATATACAAGACTTGTTCCGATTTGATATCATAGAGTTCGATATACTCTTTAAAGGTTTCGACTTTGTCAGGCGATCCAAGATGAATGTCGGTTATGCCCAAATTTCGCAATCGTACTCGAACGCCTTCATTGCTTCCTCCCGAAATAATACATACTTTGTAACCACTCTCGACAGCAGCTTTCATAGCATATCCGTCACGAATATTCATTGTTCGAAGAATTTCACCTTCATTGGTGACAAAAACGGAACTATCGGTAAGAACGCCATCAACATCAAAAACAAATGTGGTAATTTCGTTCATTATTTGTTTATAACTCTTTGCCATAATTTTGTATAGATTGGGTTAGTATTTTATAGATTTTTGTATGATTTTCATTGGATAAAAAATCCAAATGAGCTTCAATTGTTTGGGTATCATTGCGTTTTGCCGGACCAGTTTGTGCTGCTGAAGGCGAAAGCGTCATCACCTTGTTTACGGTTTCTAAAATTAAGGGTTTTAATATTTCAAATGGGACTTTATTTTCTTCACAGATTTCATTACCTATACGATACATTTCATTGACGAAATTATTGACAAAAACTGCCGAAATATGCAAAGCTTTTCGTTGTTTTTCATTGCTTTTGAATACTGTATTAGAAATGGATTGCGCTACTTTTTCCAATACATCAAAGTCAGTTTTGTTTTCGCTTTCCAAACAAATAGGGATTTGGCTAAAATCAATTTCTTTCCCTTTTGTAAAAGTTTGCAATGGGTAAAAAATCCCTTTTCTGTTTTTATTGTCCAAGGAATCTATTGGAACACTCCCAGAAGTATGAACCACGAGTCGATTTCCAAAAGGCAATTGTGACGAGACTTTTGATATAGCATCATCCGAAACGGCAATAATATAGATATCGGCTTTCACCAAATCGTTAAAATCAGTAGTGATTTTGTTAGAATCGAGTAGGGGAATACTGGTTTCTTTTCGTCTTGAAAAGACTTGCATTACCTCAATTTCTTTGGTTTTGGCGAAAGCCTCAACTAAATGTTGAGCCACATTTCCAGAACCAATTAGTACTACTTTAATCATTTTCCAAAATTAACAAAAAAATCAAAACTAATGTATAGTAATTTAATTGTAATTCGAAAGGATATTTATCAATTAAATATAGATATTTTATTCTTAATTTTGGATTAATTTAACAATTGAGCAATTATACAAGTCGACTATTTTAAGTACTTTTGGCATAACTTTATAAAAAGGTAAATTCTTACAGATGAATAAAAAAATAACTTCCGTTTTGTTTTCCACAAGATTAATGGCAATACTTTTCCTGAGCTTTTCAATAGCAATGGGAGTGGGTACGTTTGTCGAAAGTAAATATAATACAGATACTGCCCGAATCTGGGTTTATAACGCTTGGTGGTTTGAAGCTATTATGTTATTTTTTATGATAAATTTCATTGGAAACATCAAACGATATAATTTATTAAGAAAAGAAAAATGGGCAACTCTGATGTTGCATTTATCTTTTATTTTAATTATCGCAGGAGCATTTATCACCCGTTATATTAGCTATGAAGGGATGATGCCTATTCGGGAAGGTGAAACAGAAAAGATATTTTATTCGGATAAAATGTACCTCACCCTTTTTGTAGATGGAGAATACAAAGGCGAAATGAGACGTAGAGTTTTTGAAAAACCATTATTACTTTCGCCAGTTACCAATAATAATTTTTCTATTTCTGAAAAGTTTGACACCACCGAGTTTGAAGTAAATTATGAAAATTTTATTCTGGGAGCCAAAGAAGTTATCAAGCCAGATCCAAAAGGCAGTTTACTTTTTAAAATTGTAGAAGCTGGTGATGGCGGACGAGAAGAACACTTTTTGAAAGAAGGCGAAGTTCAAAACTTGCACAACACCCTTTTCGCCTTGAATAAATTTACTCCAGGAGCTATAAACATTACCATAAACGATAGTATTTCAACCATTCAAACACCATTTGAAGGGGAGTTTATGCGAATGGCAGACAAATTGCAAGGAAAAGTAGCCAAAGATATTGTGCAACCTTTAATGATGCGTTCTTTGTATACAATAGGCGATATGAGGATTGTATTTCCAGAACCAGCTCTTAAAGGTAACATTGGGTATGATTCAGCTAATGACTTTAAAGCTAAAGAACATACTGATGCTTTAGTTTTAAAATTAACAGCCGATGGACAAGAAAAAATAATAACATTATTAGGGACTAAAGGACTCGTTGGGGAATCCCAAACCGTAAAAATCGGAAAGATAGACTACACTTTTTTTTACGGAAATAAAGTGCATACTTTACCTTTTAGCATAAAACTGAATGATTTTATCGCACAGAAATATCCAGGAACAGAAAAAAGTTATTCATCCTTTGAAAGTCAAGTTACGGTTCGAAATGGGACTGAGGTTTTTGATGCCCGAGTTTTTATGAATAATATTTTGGATTATGAAGGCTATCGATTTTTTCAATCTTCATTCGATCCAGACGAAAAAGGAACAGTTTTATCTGTCAGCCACGATTATTGGGGAACAATAATAACCTATATTGGATATTTTATGTTGTATTTTGCCTTGATGGCCATAATGTTTACCAAACATTCTCGTTTTGCCGATTTAAAAAGAAAACTAGAAGTAGTGAAAACTAAAAAAGCTAATTTATTACCCTTGTTACTATTGTTTTTGAGTTTTGGAGCTTTTGCCCAAGACCATAATAACGCGCAGTTTTTATCCGAAAAACAAATAGATTCTGTCATCGAAAAACGCAAAGTTCCAGCAGAACACGCTGCCAAATTTGGACGATTAATTGTTCAGGATGCCGGCGGTAGAATG
>CALPPA020000303.1 GCA_943325355.2 Klebsiella pneumoniae
CTCAGGGTTATTTATTGCGGGTAGCAAATCAAACAGAGACTTCATTTCAATTAATAGACACAATTAATGTTGGCGGTCAAAACAAAGAAGTTAGTTATCAATTCGAAAAAATTAATTAAAACTAAATTATTATGAGAAAAATATCAATTTTAGTATTAAGCAGCTTATTGCTGCTAATAACTCTTTTTACTAGTTGCAACTCAGTTAAAAACGCAAATAACACTCAAAAAGGAGCAGGGATTGGCGCTGGTGCTGGCGCTTTAATTGGCGCCATAATTGGAAATAATTCAAAGATTGGAACAGCTGGCGGGGCCCTTATTGGAGCTGCAGTTGGTGGAGGAACAGGCGCTTTGATTGGGAATAAAATGGACAAACAAGCGAGACAAATTGACCAAGCCTTGCCTGGAGCAGATGTAGAAAGAGTAGGCGAAGGAATTCGGTTGGTTTTAAATGAAAATGCAGTTCGTTTTGATACTAATAAATCAACATTAACTTCTCAAGCAAGAGCAAATTTAGATAAATTGGTTCCAGTATTTACTGAATATGCGGATACTAATATCGAACTTTTTGGATACACTGATAGTACTGGTAAACCAGAATATAATTTGACACTTTCTGGACAAAGAGCTACATCTGTTAAGAATTATTTGATTTCAAAAGGATTAGTTGCTTCGCGTTTTAAAACTACTGGATTAGGAATTGCTGAACCTATAGCAACTAATGACAATGCGGAAGGCAGAAGCCAAAACCGTAGAGTAGAATTTGCTATTACCGCAAATGACAAAATGAAGGAAGAGGCCAAAAAAGAAGCGGGTCAATAAAATTAAATAAACATATAACTATAAAGCTGTTTTGTAATGAAACAGCTTTTTTTGTTTTCTTAAAATTTTTGAATCTAGGAAGGAAATCAATGCGAAATTATATTTTTCATTTATATTTGCCTTATGCAATTATCCGTCATTATCCTTAATTATAACGTTCGCTTCTTTCTAGAACTTTGCGTTTTAAGTGTCCAGAATGCTATACAAAATATTGATGCTGAAATTATTGTTATTGATAACAAATCTCAAGATGACAGTTGTTCAATGATGAAACAGCGTTTCCCGAATGTAAAACTTATCGAAAACAAGGAAAATTCAGGTTTCCCAAAAGGGAATAACGTTGGTGTAGCTGTTGCCAAAGGTGAATACATTTGTATTCTAAATCCCGATACAGTTGTTGCCGAAGATACTTTTAGGAAAGCATTGGCTTTCGCAAAAAAACAAAAAAATATAGGAATTGTTGGCGTGAAACTCATCGACGGAACGGGAAATTTTCTACCCGAAAGCAAACGTGGAATTCCAACACCATTTGTAGCTTTTACAAAAATTACAGGTTTGTATAAAATCTTTCCTAAAACATTTGGTAAATATTATGCACAGCATTTATCCGAAAATGAAACCGGACAAGTCGAAATCCTAGTAGGTGCATTTATGTTTATGAAACGAGATTTGTATAATGAAATTGGCGGTTTCGACGAGAATTGTTTTATGTATTCTGACGATATCGACTTGTCCTATATGGCTTTAAAAAAAGGGAAATCAAACTACTATTTTCACGAAACTTCGGTTATACATTATAAAGGAGAAAGTACGATAAAAGATGGAGCCTATATGAAAAGGTTTCAAGAAGCAATGAATTTCTTCTATATAAAACATTTTCAGGTATCATTTCTATTTTCTATTTTTATGAAAATAGGAATTGTATTTTTTTCACTGGTCAAAATGTTTCAAGGAAAACCAAAACCAAAATTATGCCCAGAAAAATATATTCTTGTATCTGAAAATGAGGTTTTGAGAGGAAAATTAGAAAATAAATGGCAAACTGTAGTGGAACGACAAGATATTACGAAATCGTTTGCGAAAAATGCAAAAACTGAAATCATTTTTGACCAAAATTATATTAATTTTAAGTCGATAATTCAATCTTTTGAAACCAATAAAAACAAAGGCCTCACATTTAAAATTATACCTGAATCGTCTGATTACGTGATTGGTAGTAACAGTAGTTTTGATAGAGGAGAGGTTATAAATATCTAGGATTTTTGAATTTATGTAAATTTGTATAATTCGTGACTTTTACTAAAAATAATTACTAATTTTGCACTCATAAAATCAAAATTACCTTTTGGGTTAATACTATGGCAAGATTTGAATTGAAACTTCCAAAAATGGGAGAAAGCGTGGCAGAAGCTACCATTACTAATTGGCTGAAACAAGTTGGTGATAAAATTGAAGCCGATGAAGCTGTGCTTGAAATTGCTACTGACAAAGTGGATAGCGAAGTGCCAAGCGAAGTTTCGGGTGTTTTAGTAGAGCAATTATTTGGCAAAGACGATTTGGTTCAAGTAGGTCAAACTATTGCAATTATCGAAACCGAAAGCGGATTAGTTTCTGAAACTGCAAAACAAGAACTAGTTACTCCTAATGAAGTTGAAGCAATTGAAAAAAGTATAGAAGAGGTAAAAGAAACTGTTATAACACCAACTAATTTTTCTGAATCCGAAAAATTCTTTTCACCCTTGGTTAAAAACATTGCCAAAGAAGAAGGTATTTCACTTGCCGAATTAGAAACTATTTCTGGTTCAGGAAAAGACGGAAGAGTTACTAAAGAAGATGTTTTGGAATATATAAAAACTAGAGTTTCTGTTATTTCAAGCGCGGTTGAGGTACCAAAACAAGTTGTTCAACCACAACTCATAACTCATAACCCACAAACTATAACCACATCTTTAAACGGAGGTGACGAAATCATCGAAATGGACAGAATGCGTAAGCTGATTTCCGGTTATATGGTGGCGTCGGTTCAAACGTCGGCTCACGTGCAATCGTTTATTGAAGTCGATGTTACTAATATTGTAAAATGGAGAGATAAAGTGAAATCCGCTTTCGAAAAAAGAGAAGGCGAGAAGTTGACCTATACTCCTATTTTTATGGAGGCTGTTGCCAAAGCCTTGAAAGATTTTCCAATGATGAACATTGCCGTCGATGGTGATTTTATAATCAAAAAGAAAAATATAAATTTGGGAATGGCAGCCGCATTGCCAAACGGTAACTTAATTGTTCCTGTTATAAAAAATGCAGACCAATTGAATTTGGTAGGAATGGCCAAAG
>CALPPA020000304.1 GCA_943325355.2 Klebsiella pneumoniae
ATTTTTGCCATCTGAAAATTGAATTATGATTATCCAAAAGTCTCGTGAAGAAATAGAATTAATGCGCGAAAGTGCCTTAATCGTTTCGAAAACATTAGGAATGATTGCTTCCGAAATAAAAGAAGGCGTTACCACATTATACCTTGACAAAAGAGCCGAAGAATTCATCAGAGATCACGGCGCTGTTCCCAGTTTCCTGGGATTATATGGATTCCCAAATTCACTTTGTATGAGTCCAAATTCCCAGGTCGTTCACGGAATTCCGAACAACAATCCTTTAGAAAGTGGCGATGTAATTTCGGTTGATTGTGGCGCTTTCAAAAACGGATATCACGGTGATCACGCTTATTCTTTCGAAATTGGCGAAGTCGCTCCAGAAACAAAAAAATTACTGCAAGTAACCAAAGAATCTTTATACGTTGGAATCCGAGAATTAAAATTAGGAAATCGCGTAGAAGATGTTGGAAATGCCATCCAAAAATATACCGAAAGCCACGGTTACGGTGTTGTTCGGGAATTAGTAGGTCACGGCTTAGGTCAAAAAATGCACGAAGATCCAGAAATGCCCAACTACGGAAAACGAGGTCGCGGAAAACTTTTCGTGGAAGGAATGGTCGTTGCTATTGAGCCGATGATAAATATGGGAACCAAAAATATCAAGCAACACAAAGACGGATGGACAATAACCACTGCCGACGGAAAACCATCTGCTCATTTCGAGCACGATGTTGCTATTATTGATGGGAAACCTGAAATTTTATCGACTTTTGCTTATATATACCAAGCTTTGGGAATAATAAGTAATGAGGAAGATGAGTTTAGAAGAGTGCCTTTGGTAATTTAGACACGAACTGCAAAAACTTAAATAACCTGAATTTCTGAAACTTTGTGAAACAAAATGAAAAAACTTTTTAAATTAATCCTCAATACCATTCCTCGTCCTTTATTAATTCGTCTGAGTTATGTAGCACGTCCTATCATAGCTTTTACGTTAAAAGGAAATAAATTTACCGATCCTATCGATGGAAAAAGTTTCAAATCGATGTTGCCATATGGCTATGAAAAACAGCGAAATAATGTACTTTCACCCAGCACACTTTCATTGGAAAGACATCGTTTGCTATGGTTGTACCTCAACGAAAAAACCGATTTTTTCACCGCTCCAAAAAAAGTATTGCATTTTGCTCCCGAACAGGCTTTTTATAAATTGTTCCGAAACCAAAAAAACATTGATTACACCACAACCGATTTG
This sequence comes from Klebsiella pneumoniae, assembly GCA_943325355.2. Classification (GTDB taxonomy): domain Bacteria; phylum Bacteroidota; class Bacteroidia; order Flavobacteriales; family Flavobacteriaceae; genus Flavobacterium. Next base: position 1,253 of record CALPPA020000304.1, read on the forward strand.
TTTTCGCCTCTCGCCGACGTGAAAGCCGATATTTGTAATTTACCTTTTGAAGACAATTCTTATGACATCATTTTTTGCAATCACGTACTAGAGCATATTCCGGATGATACCAAGGCGATGCAGGAATTATTTCGAGTTTTAAAACCTGGTGGAATGGCAATCTTGCAAATTCCTCAGGATTTGAAAAGAGAAGTAACTTTCGCCGACGATTCCATCACCGACCAAAAAGAACGTGCAGCAATTTTTGGTCAATACGATCACGTTCGCATTTACGGCCGCGATTACTTTGATAAACTAAGAAGCATTGGTTTTACTGTGATAGAAGAAGATTATACCAATAAAATCGCCCCTGAATTAGTAGAGAAATATTGTTTGGCGAAAGGCGAAATTATCCCAGTTTGCTTTAAATAAAAATTGTCAGACCAAATTATATTCTGGCATAAATTTAGCAATGCATAATTCGTTATATTTACAATTCAACAATTACATTATTATGCTTGATTCCTTCATTCGAAAAATATTCCTGATTTTCATCTTTACTTCGGCTGTCGCACAAACAGAAACAGAGATTGTTCCGCCTTATAATATCAAGACGGTAACCTTTGTTCAAAGCAACGAAAATGTGATTCCTATCTTTAAATTAGGGGATGGTTTCCAGTTTCAATTTGATGATTTATTCGGAAATGAAGCCAACTATTATTACGAAATTATCCATTGTGACTACAACTGGAAACATAGTGATATCCCTAAACCTGAATATTTAAAAGGTTTCGATGGTCAACGAATTCAAGATTACGAAAATTCTATCAATGCGTTGCAAATCTATTCTCATTATAGATTAGCAATCCCCAATCAATTTACGCAATTACTTATTAGTGGCAATTACATCCTTAAAATTTTAGACGAAAATAAAGAGGTCCTTTTCTCTAGAAAATTTATTCTTTACGAAGATATTGTCACCATTCCCATTCAAATTCGACGGGCTAGAACTGCCAATTATTTAGATTTTAAACATAATATTGAATTTTCGATAAAATCGCTTTTAATCAATTTTCAAAATCCTTTGAAAACCGTAAAAGTAGTTTTGCTTCAAAACGGACAATTTAATACAGCAATTAAAAACATTGTCCCGCAATATACCATAGGCAATGATTTAATTTACAGATACGATTCCGAAACCCAGTTTTGGGCAGGAAACGAATTTTTGTATTTTGATAATAATGACATAAGAGCTGGTGGAAATAACATTTCTAGAATAAATTCAACTGGCGGCATTTACAGTGCAAGTTTATATACGAATAATGCTAGAGCGAATTACCCCTATTCCCTTACACTAGATGCCAACGGAACTTTTGTCGCTCGTAACACAAGCGCAACCAAAAATGAAATTGAAGCTGATTATGCCTGGATCTATTTTAGTCTTTCAGCACCAGCTTTTATGAAAAATAAAAGTGTTTACATAACAGGAATGTTCAATAATTACAGCTTGTCACCCGAGTACAAAATGGACTTCGATGCCAAAAATAATATTTATGAAAAAGCCATTCTCATCAAACAGGGATTTACAAATTATCAGTATCAAGTGGCAGATGACAGGGGAATTGTTGATGCCGAAAATGCTATAGATGGAAATTATTGGCAAACCGAAAATGACTACACCGTATTGGTATATTATCGCGATAATAACGATCGCTACGAAAGAGCTATCGGAAAAGCTACAGCAAATTCAAATATAATTACCAATTAAAAACAGTTGCAAACTGTAAAACAAAATCATTTTTTTTGTAAATTTGCCATTATTAAACTCATTTGTAATACTTTGCTATGGTTTCCCAAATAACAAGAGGCATAAAAATATCCGTTTTAACTAGTTTTGAAGGTACTTACTTCAAA
>CALPPA020000305.1 GCA_943325355.2 Klebsiella pneumoniae
ATCAAAGATGCTGTGGTGATTCCTTCTGAAGCTATTGTTCCGGTACAAAATGGAAAAAAAGTTTTCATAATGAAAGATGGAAAAGCGAAAGAAACAATGATAGAAACAACAACAAGAACTGACGCATCTGTTTTAGTTTTATCAGGAATAAAAGCGGGAGATACGCTTATCACTGGCGGAGTAATGTCCTTGAAAGAGGATGATGCCGTAAAAGTGAAGATAAAATAGTCGGTAGAACTCCAGTCTAAGTTCGCATTAATTCTTAATCAAATATCGTAAATCGTATATCTTAAATGAGTTTATCCACCATAAGCATAAAAAGACCCGTATTAACCATCGTTCTGAACTTGTCCATTATCTTGTTCGGGGTTATTGGCTATACTTTTTTAGGAGTGAGGGAATTCCCTTCTATAGATCCTGCTCAAATTTCTATTAGAACCAATTATACCGGAGCCAATGCCGATATAATCGAATCGCAAATCACCGAACCACTCGAAAAAGCAATAAATTCAATAGATGGAATCCGAAATATCACTTCTTCAAGTAGTCAAGGAAGTAGCAATATTACGGTGGAGTTTAACCTTGATAAAGATTTAGAAGCAGCAGCTAATGACGTGAGGGATAAGGTTTCTGGAGCCATTCGTGAATTACCCGAAGACATCGATTCACCTCCAATCGTTGCGAAAGCAGATGCTAATAGTGAATCTATAATTTCGATGACTGTCCAAAGTGATTCTCGAAGTCAATTGGAACTTACTGATTTTGCTGATAATGTTATTGGCCAACGGTTGGAAACCATTCCTGGAGTAAGTGGCGTTCAGATTTGGGGCGAAAAGCGATATGCAATGCGGTTGTGGCTTGATCCCAAAAAATTAGCGGCTTATGGAATTACAGTAGCCGAAGTTCGAGCTGCCTTAAACAAACAAAATGTAGAATTGCCTTCAGGAAAAATAACTGGCAGCAATACCGAACTGACTGTAAAAACGATTGGAAATTTATCAACTGCCGAAGATTTTAATAATATTATTATTCGAACAGAAGGTGATAAAACTGTTAGACTCAATGACATTGGTCGAGCAACACTCGATGTAGAAAATATCGAAAGCAGTATGAGTCAGTCTGGAAGGCCTATGGTCGCTGTCGCAATTGTACCGCTACCGGGAGCAAATTATATCGATATTTCAAATGCATTTTATAAAGAGTTTGATAAATTTAAGAAAGATTTACCCCAAGATATTAAACTCAATATAGTCATTGACAATACTGTTTTTGTGAGACAATCTATAAGTGAAGTTGCGGAAACCTTAGGAATTTCGATACTTCTTGTTATCATCATCATTTATTTGTTTTTCAGAGATTGGGCCATTGCCTTCCGTCCTTTGATTGATATTCCTGTTTCATTAATTGCAACATTTTTTATAATGTGGCTTTTCGGATTTTCAATTAATGTTTTGACTTTATTGGCAATTGTGCTAGCCACCGGATTAGTGGTCGACGATGGAATTGTCGTTACGGAAAACATTTTCAAAAAAGTGGAAGAAGGAATGACTCCGATTGAAGCAGCTATCAAAGGTTCGAATGAAATCTTTTTTGCCGTAATCTCCATTTCCATAACCTTAGCAGCAGTTTTTCTTCCAGTGATTTTCCTCGAAGGATTTGTAGGTAGATTGTTTCGAGAATTTGGAGTCGTCATTGGAGCTGCCGTTTTGGTCTCGGCATTTGTATCATTGACTTTGACTCCGATGTTGAATGCCTATTTGATGAAAAGCGGCGAACAAACCAAATCGAAATTTTACATTAGAACAGAGCCTTTCTTTCAAGAATTAAATGCTACTTATGCTCATTACCTCGAGAAGTTTATATCCCGAAAATGGTTAAGTTTCCCCATCATTTTAGCTTGTTTCGGATTTATTTATTTGTTTTTTAATATCATCCAAAAGGAAACAGCACCACTTGACGATCGAAGTGGATTAGTGATGAGAATGTCTACACCAGAAGGTTCTAGCTACGATTATACGAATCGTTTTATGCAAGAAATGTCGAAATTAGTAGAGGATTCTATACCCGAAAAGCAAGTTAGCCTTGTGTATACTTCTCCTGGATTTAGCGGCTCTGGCTCAGTCAATAGCGGATTTATAAGAATATCACTAAAAAAGCCTAATGATAGAACAAGATCTCAAATGGAAATTGCTGATCAATTATCAAAAATCGTAAAGAAATATCCAAATGCTAAAACCTCAGTCACACAGCAACCTACCATCGCAGTGAGCCGTCGTGGCGGCTTACCCGTTCAATATATTATTCAGTCTGAAAATTTCGAAAAACTTCAAGAAAAGATTCCGTTATTTATGGACGAAGCGGCGAAAAATGAAGCTTTTTCTACAACCGATGTCAATCTGAAATTCAACAAACCCGAAATCAATGTTACCATTGACCGAGAGAAAGCGGAAAGTCTAGGAATTTCAGTCCTTGATATTGCGCAAACATTGCAACTTTCGTTGAGTGGGCAACGATTTGGCTATTTTATGAAAAACGGAAAGCAGTACCAAGTTATTGGACAATTTGAACAAAAAGACCGTTCAAAACCCTTGGATCTTACTTCGATGTTTGTAAAAAATAATAAAGGAGAATTAATACAAATGGACAATGTAGTACGCATTGATGAAAAAAGTAATCCACCGCAATTGTACCATAACAATAGGTATATGTCTGCAACTGTTTCGGCTGGCCTAGCTCCTGGCAAAAGTATCGAAGATGGAATTAATGCTATGAATGAAATAAAAGCCAAGGTTTTAGATGATAGTTTTACAACAGATTTGGGTGGAGAATCGCGAGATTTCGTCGAAAGTAGTTCGAATACTTCTTTTGCATTCGGTTTGGCTTTGCTCTTGATTTTTTTAATTCTAGCTGCACAGTTCGAAAGTTTTGTCGATCCACTTATCATTATTTTGACAGTTCCAATGGCAGTTGCGGGCGCATTATTCTCTCTTTGGTTGTTTGATCAAACTTGGAATATTTTTAGCCAAATTGGAACCATAATGCTTATTGGTTTAGTTACCAAAAATGGAATTCTAATTGTTGAATTTGCCAACCAACTGCGTGAGCAAGGAAAATCAAAAATAGATGCCATCCTACAGG
>CALPPA020000306.1 GCA_943325355.2 Klebsiella pneumoniae
ATTGCCATATTCTTCGGATGCAAATAAAAACTGAAAATTAAAATTTGGTGAAAAAGGAATAAAATCAAATTCTAAAACAGTTGCATTTGTTGAATTTACTGTAATTCCAGATGCGAGAAGTGTAGTTTCTAGATCTGAATCTCCAGTCCAAGCAGCAATACCGTCATTTAAATCGGTTGTGTTTGGTCCAGGTGCATTTGAAACATTACCTGTACTCAAAATAACACCAGACGCTAAAGGAAATAATGGATTTGTGTTTTCAAAATAGCCAATCCCGTTAGTTGAGCCAAAATTTGTTCCTGTTCTCCAACTTATATTGGTTACCGGAACACAAGATTTATTCACTAAAACTTCAGTAACTAATTCTGGTACAGTAAAAATATTCGTATCAACAGTTATTGCTTGTGAAAAACATCCTATCCAAAATAGCGATAATAGTAGTAGAAAGAATTTTTTCATAATGGAAAACATTTTGAGTAAAATTACAACAAAACCGACAGGCAGTATAATTTAATCGATGAAATACATTAAAATCTACAGTTATTTTATTTCAATACAAATTTAAGCCAAAATAGCTTCATAGCATATTCAAAAATCTATTTGTTTTAACGATTTAACTTTAGTAATATTTTAAGAATTGGAAAAAAGTATAAATCAGTATTAATTTTTAACAAGTTAGTTCAATCATTTATATAAATTATATTGTTTTCAAATTTACTAATTGCTACATTATAACTATATTTGCACCCTTAAAATCAGCACTAATGACACTACCACAAATTCTTACACCTTCTATCGAAAAAGCAGTCAATACCTTATTTGATGTGACTATCGATAAAGTCGAATTCCAATCTACACGTAAGGAATTTGAAGGTGATATAACGATGGTAATCTTCCCTTTATTGAAAGTTATTAAAAGTAGTCCTATAGAATTAGGAAATAAAATCGGGAATTATTTAGTCGAAAATGTAACCGAAGTAAGCCGTTTTAATGTGGTTTCTGGTTTCTTAAATATTGTTATTTCTGATGAATATTATTTGAATTTTTTCAATGAAATTAGAAATGATGATAAATTTGGATTTGTAGCTCCTAGCATTGAAGCTAAGGCTATTATGGTTGAATATTCTTCGCCAAATACCAATAAACCGCTCCATTTAGGTCACGTTCGTAATAATCTTTTAGGGTATTCCGTTGCCGAAATCATAAAAGCATCAGGTAAAAAAGTCTATAAAACACAAATCATCAACGATCGTGGAATCCATATTTGCAAGTCGATGTTGGCTTGGAAAAAATTTGGAAATAGTGAAACTCCAGAATCAACAGGATTAAAAGGCGATAAATTAGTTGGCAATTATTACGTATCTTTTGATAAAGCATATAAAGAAGAAATAGCGCAATTAATTGCCCAAGGAAAAACGGAGGACGAAGCCAAAAAACAAGCGCCAATAATTCTCGAAGCTCAGGAAATGTTGTTGAAATGGGAAGCTGGGGATGCTGAGGTAATCACACTTTGGAAAACAATGAATCAATGGGTTTATGATGGTTTTGCTACAACTTATAAAAATTTAGGCGTCGATTTTGATCAATATTATTACGAAAGCAATACGTATTTGCTAGGAAAAGATGTCGTTCAAATTGGACTTGAAAAAGGTGTTTTCGAAAAAGATCCTGATGGTTCGGTTTGGATTGATTTAACCGATGAAGGTTTAGACAGAAAAATTGTGCTGCGTTCAGATGGAACTGCAGTTTATATGACTCAAGATATTGGAACGGCCATTCAACGTGTAAAGGATTTTCCGGATGTTGGCGGAATGGTTTATACCGTTGGTAATGAACAAGATTATCACTTCAAAGTGTTGTTTTTGATTTTAAAAAAATTGGGTTTTGATTGGTCAAAAAATCTTTATCATTTATCTTATGGAATGGTCGATTTGCCTTCCGGAAAAATGAAATCCAGAGAAGGAACGGTTGTCGATGCTGATGATTTGATGCAAGAAATGACAGATACTGCTCAAAAAATTGCCGAAGATTTAGGAAAATTAGATAATTATTCACCAGAAGAAAAATTAAAATTATACAAAACCATTGGTCTTGGCGCTTTGAAATATTATATTTTGAAAGTGGATCCTAAAAAACGAATTCTTTTCGACCCCGCCGAATCAGTTGATTTTGCTGGAAATACAGGTTCGTTTATTCAATATACGTATGCTAGAATCCAGTCTATTATTCGCAAAGCCAATTTCGATTATAGTGTCACATCGAGCGTAGTCGAGCTGCACGAAAAAGAAAAAGAACTAGTAAAACAACTCGAATTATTTCCAGAAGTGATTCAAAACGCAGCCCAAAATCATAGTCCCGCTCTAGTTGCAAATTACACTTATGATTTGGTACGAGAATACAATTCGTTTTATCAAGCGGTTTCTATTTTGGGAGAGGAAAATTTGAATAAAAAAATATTCCGTGTTCAGCTTTCAAAAAAGGTTGCCGACACGATTGCATTGGCTTTTCAATTATTGGGAATTGAAGTCCCGGAAAGGATGTAGTTTTTTAGAATTTTAATCGCCACTTATGATAGAAAACTTGAAAATTATTCAACATTTTGACAGTGATTTTATTGCAAGAAATCGATGCGTTTTCAGTAGTGAAAAACGTGCCAAAAGATACTGAAATCATACGTGATGGTCAATACATTACATCAATTCCTATTGTAATAAAGGGTTTAGTAAAAGTGTTTACCAGGTATAATGAAAAGGAATTTCTACTGTATTATATAAAGCCTTCAGAAAGTTGCGTGTTATCCTTTATAATCGGTCAAAAACAAGAGCCAAGTACAATTTTTGCTAAAACTGAAGAAGACAGTCAAATTTTGTTGATGCCTTTTGATAAAGTGGCTAAGTGGATTAAAATTTATCCAGAATTTAGCTTGATGTATTTCAACCAGTTCAATGTTAGATATTATGATTTGATTGAAACCTTAAACCACGTCTTATTTGACCGCCTCGATTCAAGATTGTTCTCCTACCTAAAAGATAAAGCAGTGGCAACAAATACTACAACCATACCAATATCTCATAAAGAAATTGCTTTTGAATTAGGGACATCGAGAGAGGTTATTTCACGAGTATTGAAAAAATTA
>CALPPA020000307.1 GCA_943325355.2 Klebsiella pneumoniae
CCAAAATAAGCCAAAATCCTATTTTCACCCGTCATTGGAACAATATCAGCAGCAATTGCAGTAGCTACCAAATCCAAATACGAAGTCAAATCTTCGATAGTTTGGTTTCGGTTCTGACCCAATGCTTGAATCAATTTAAAGCCAATACCGCAACCGCACAATTCATCATAAGGATAAGAACAATCGTCTCGTTTTGGATCCAAAACCGCCACTGCTTCGGGTAACGAATTCCCAGGTCTGTGATGGTCACAAATTATAAAATCAATGTTTCTCTCTTTGGCGTAAGCGACGTGATCAATAGATTTTATTCCACAATCCAAGGCAATAATTAGTGAAAAACCATTGTCGTCAGCATAATCGATTCCCTTGAAAGAAATGCCGTAACCTTCGTCATAACGATCAGGAATATAGGTGGCAACATTCGGATAATACGTTTTCAAATAAGATGAAACTAAGGAAACCGCGGTCGTTCCATCCACATCATAATCGCCAAAAACAAGAATGTTTTCGCCATTGTCAATCGCCAACTCTATGCGTTCGACTGCTTTATCCATATCTTTCATCAAGTACGGATTGTGCAAATCTTCTAAAGTGGGACGGAAAAATTGTCTGGCTTGTTCGAAAGTTTCAATGCCACGTTGCACGAGAAGCGTTGCCACAAATTCCTCCACGTTCAAAGCTTCAGCAAGTAATTTCACCTTTTCTTCGGAAGGTTTTGGTTTGATGGTCCAGCGCATAATTAATCTATGAATTAGGATTTTGTGATATGGACAAATTTAGTTTAAAATGGCTAAAAAATTTAAAGGTAAAAGAAATTTCCCGCAGATTCGCAGATTTTAAAAAATGATTAAAATAATCTGCTAATCTGGGGTGAAAAAATTAGAAGCTAAACCAAAATGATAGTACTTTTGAATACATCTTTTTAAAATAAGCAAAATGCAAATTCAAGGACAAATTGTTGACATCCAAAATAAACGGATTTATGCTGGCGAAATTACTGTCGAAAACGGGAAAATCATTTCGATTATTGAGAAAAATCACAACATAAAAAACTTTATTCTTCCCGGATTTATTGATTCTCACATTCATATTGAAAGTTCGATGCTCGTTCCGTCAGAATTTGCAAAAATTGCCGTGCTTCACGGAACAGTCGCCACGATTTCCGATCCGCACGAAATTGCCAATGTTCTCGGTACAGCCGGAGTTTATTATATGATTGAAAACGGTAAAAAAGTGCCGGTGAAATTCCATTTTGGAGCGCCTTCTTGTGTTCCTGCAACTTCTTTTGAAACTGCCGGAGCGATTATCGATTCTGAAGGAATAAAGGAATTAATGGCTTCGCCCGACATTTATTATTTGGCCGAAATGATGAATTATCCGGGTGTTTTATTCGACGATGCAGAAGTTTTAAAAAAAATTGAATGGGCAAAACACTTCAATAAACCTGTCGATGGTCACGCCCCAGGATTGCGAGGCGAACCCATAAAAAAATATATTTCGGCAGGAATTACAACTGACCACGAATGTTTCACCTTTGAAGAAGCTGAAGAAAAATTATCGCTGGGAATGAAAGTCCTCATTAGAGAAGGAAGTGCCGCCAAAAACTTCGAAGCACTGATTGATTTACTTCCAGAAAACTACGAAAATATGATGTTTTGTTCAGACGACAAACATCCTGACGATTTGATTGTGGGACACATCAACTTGCTTTGTGCTCGTGCTGTTGCCAAAGGAATTGATGTTTTCAAAGTCTTGCAAGCGGCTTGCATAAATCCCGTAAATCACTACAAAATGAACGTTGGACTGTTGAAAGAAAATAATGCCGCCGATTTTATCGTGGTCGAAGATTTGGTTAATTTTAAAGTAAAACAAACCTACATCAATGGCGAGTTAGTTGCTGAAAATGGGGAGTCTTTTGTGAAACATATTCCATTTGAAACGCCTAATAATTTCAACATTACAGCCAAAACCGTAAAAGATTTTGCGGTTTCTGGTTCAGGTTTGAAAATAAGGGTAATCGAAGCCTTGGAAGGACAATTGATTACCAATGAGATTCATCATAAATCACTAATTGTCGATGGGCAACTTGTTTCAGACATTGATAATGACATCTTGAAAATGGCAGTTGTCAATCGCTATGAAAATACGCCTCCAGCTATAGCTTTCATTAAGAATTTTGGATTAAAAAAAGGAGCTATCGCCAGTTCTGTGGCACACGATTGTCATAATATTGTCGTTGTTGGAACTTCAGACGCCGAAATTTGTAACGCTGTAAACCGTATCATCGAAAATAGAGGTGGAGTTTGCGCCGTGAATGGCTCCGAAAACAAAATGTTGGCTTTGCCCGTTGCTGGAATTATGAGCGACAAAAACGGCTGGGAAACTGGGAAATTATATCAAGAGATTGATGCAATGGCGAAGCATTTGGGCAGTAATTTGAAAGCGCCTTTTATGACGCTTTCGTTTATGGCTTTACTTGTTATTCCTGATTTGAAATTGTCCGATAAAGGATTGTTTAGCGGCAATACTTTTTCGTTTGTGGATTTGGAAGTTATTTAACCACAAAGTTCACAAAGAAGGCACGAAGCACACAAAAAATCAGTAAAAATTCGTTTAATCTTTGTCATCTGTGTCTAAAAAATTAAGCTTTCAAAACCAAAGCCTCGCCTTCAAATTTGATTCCATCCCATCCTGATTTTATAAAATTACGGATGTTCTGGTGGTTGGTTCCTTCTGGATCACCTAATACTTCTTCAAAATAATACGCACCAAAACAAGCTAAAGTTTCGGCTTGAGACAGGTTTTGCAATTTTGCAAAAGCAAATAATTTACAAGAACCAGAGTTTTCTCCTGCCGCATTGTGTTGCGTTCCATTATCGAAAGTCGTTGGAGTAAAATCGTAATTTTCCTCAATCACTGCAATGGTTTCAGGAAATGTTATAGTTTTGGGAGTTTGTTTTAATTTTTGTAATAAAAAGGTTATGCTCATTATGTATTTATTTAATTTTTGTTTAAAGTGAGATAAATCAGCTTTCTTTTTGGTCCAAATATTTAAAAATTCTGTAGAAAATCACATATTCAATTAAAAGTAGAAAAGAAAAAATTATACTTAAAAATAATGTGTACATTTCAAA
>CALPPA020000308.1 GCA_943325355.2 Klebsiella pneumoniae
ACTCAATTCAACTAAAATGCAAATAGAATTTTATAAATACCAAGGACCGGGGAATGATTTTGTGATGATTGACAATCGGTCAGAGTTTTTTCCAAAGGAAAACGTTAAACTCATTGCTCGTTTGTGCGACAGACGTTTCGGTATAGGAGGAGACGGATTGATTTTATTGGAAAACGATTCCGAAACTGATTTTAAGATGGTCTATCATAATTCCGACGGAAACCAAAGTTCTATGTGTGGCAATGGCGGTCGTTGTTTAGTGGCTTTCGCCAAAAAGCTGAACGTGATTGACAACAGTTGTACCTTTATTGCCACTGATGGTTTGCATCACGCCACAATCACCGAAAACGGATTGGTTTCTTTGCAAATGATAGATGTTCCTGATATAAACATTACTCCTGATTATGTGTTTCTAAATACAGGTTCGCCACACCACGTGCAATTGGTTGAAGACTTGGAAAACTATAATATAAAAGAGAATGGTGCTGCCATTCGGTATGGTGAATTATATGGAGCAGCAGGAAGCAACATTAATTTTGTGAAACAAATTAATGCGAATACTTTTTCAATTCGTACTTATGAAAGAGGCGTCGAAGATGAAACACTTTCTTGCGGAACTGGCGCAACTGCTTCAGCTATCGCAATGAATGCTGCAGGAAAAACCAATGCTACTTCCATCCATTTGAATGTGGAAGGCGGAAAATTAGAAGTTTATTTTGATAAAAAGGATGGTCTATTTACCAATGTTTTCTTGAAAGGCCCTGCTGAATTTGTGTTTAAAGGAGAAATTTCTATTTAACAAAAAATTCGTAATTCGTAATTTCAAATTCGTAATTATTTAATATGATCACATTAAAAGGTGAAAACATCTACCTCCGCGCACTCGAACCCAATGATTTGGAGTTTGTTTATGCTATGGAAAACGACCAAAGCATTTGGGAAGTAAGCAATACGCAAACGCCTTACAGTAGGTTTTTAGTGAAGCAATACCTCGAAAATGCCCAACAAGATATATATGAAGCCAAGCAATTGCGGTTGGCAATTTGTCAAGATCAGGATTTTCCGGCATTGGGATTAATAGATTTGTTTGATTTTGACCCCAAGAATAATAGGGCAGGTGTTGGCATTGTCATTCAAGGGACAGAAAACCGAAAGCAGAATATCGGTTCCGAAGCATTAGAACTATTAATTCGATTTTCTTTTCATCATTTGAATCTGCATCAATTATATGCAAATATTGGCTCAGAAAATGAAGCTAGTATAGCTCTTTTTACTAAATTTGGATTTCAAAAGATTGGCACAAAAAAAGATTGGACTTTGTTCAACGGAGTATATAAAGACGAGGCTATTTTTCAATTAATATCAAAAAATATTTGACCGCAGATTCGCAGATTATTATGAAGAATAATTTTTTATACATTTTATAAATCTGTGCAAATCTGTGAAATCTGCGGTAAAAAAACAAGTTTGTCCCCTAGCGGAGATTCAATTAATTAATCAACTATAAAATTTTAGTTTTGAATTTAAAAAAAATCATTTCAATCGCATCCGTAGGTTTAATGTCAGCATTACTGATTTACGGATTTATTTTGGCTAACCAAATTTTTTCAAAAAATACAAAATTTACCCAAAGTGAATTATACGTTTATGTGCCAACTGGAGCCAACTATGAAGAGGTAAAAAAAATAATTGAACCTTATGTAGAAAATATGAATCGTTTTGAAATGATAGCTGATACAAGAAGCTATCCTGAAAATGTGAAGCCAGGTCGTTTTTTATTCACCAAAGGAATGAATAGTTATGATTTGGTTAAAGCTTTGAGGGGCAATGTCCCCGTGAAATTAGCATTCAACAATCAAGAGCGTTTAGAGAATTTTGCTGGTCGAGTAGGCTCTCAAATTGAACCAGATAGTTTGTTATTATTAAAAACTTTTACCGATTCTATTTTTTTGAAAGAAAACGGTTTTACTGACGAGAATGTTTTGGTAATGTTTATTCCCAATACTTATGAGGTGTATTGGAATATTTCTGCCGAAAAATTCCGCGATAAAATGATCAAGGAATTCCGCAATTTTTGGAATAAGGAACGAACCGATAAAGCTGCAAAACAAGGATTAACTCCGATAGAAGCAACAATTTTGGCTTCGATTGTACATAAAGAATCTGTTAAAAAAGATGAAAGACCTAGAATTGCAGGTGTTTATTTAAACAGAATGAAGCTAGAAATGCCACTTCAAGCAGATCCAACCGTAATTTTTGCCATAAAAAAGAAAGACAATGATTTTAACCAAGTGATCAAAAGAGTCTTTTACAACGATTTGTTTTTGAACTCTCCTTATAACACCTACAAAGTGATTGGTCTTCCTCCTGGACCCATTGCAATGCCTGACATTACAGCTTTAGAAGCCGTTTTGAATCCAGAAAAAAACGATTTTATTTATTTCTGTGCCAGTGTGGATCGTTTTGGATATCACGAATTTGCGGCTACTTTGCCGGAGCATAATGTGAATGCCAAGAAATATTCAGATTGGATCAACAGTCAAGGAGTAGTAAGATAGTTTTGAAATATAAAATACTTTACTGTTTTTTGTTTTTCTTCCAAAGTATTTTGGGACAAAATTCATTAGATAATTTCTTCAAACCTTCGGATACTTTAAATAAAAAAAGACAAAATTCCATATTTATTACAGAAGCTGTATTAGCTTCGGGAGCTTTGATAGGTTTGAACCAACTTTGGTATGCTGATTATCCTAAATCTGATTTTCATTTTATAAATGACAATTCTGATTGGTTGCAAATGGATAAAGTGGGGCATCTTTATGCTTCCTATCACATTGGTCGTTTTAGTGCAGAAGCCCTGAATTGGAGTGGAACCAGTATGAAAAATCAACTCATTTATGGAGCCAGTTTAGGATTTGTATTCTTGACGGCGGTAGAAGTTATGGATGGATTCTCGGAAGAATGGGGAGCTTCGATGGGAGATGTTGTTGCCAATGCTGCGGGAACGGCTCTCTATGTTTCACAGGAATTAATTTGGAAAGAACAACGCATTATTCCAAAATTCTCTTATCATAAAACACAATATTCTAATTACAGACCGGATGTTTTGGGAAGTACATTTCCAGAACAAA
>CALPPA020000309.1 GCA_943325355.2 Klebsiella pneumoniae
AACGGGTTATGGAAGTTCCCGAAATTCGAATATTAAACTCTCTATTTATGAAACTGCCGAAAAATTATTGGCAAAAAATATAAATTCAGAAGCAGCCATAACGGTTTCTTCAGGAATGCTCGCAGGGAAATTAGTCATCGAACATCTTACAAAAACTACCGATGCATTTTTTCATTTTCCAAATGTGCATCAAGCATTAATGAATCCGTTAAGCAGACCTATAATTGAAAACGGGAAATTAAACTCGAAAATATTCGATTCAACCATTTCAAAAATTACCGTTTTAACGGATGCTGTACCATCACAAAATGTTTTGCCAATAGATTTAAGTATCTTACTTACAATTCCAAAAGAAAAAAAAATCAATCTCGTTATCGATGAATCAAATAGTTTGGGAATCATTGGAAACGAATGGCAAAATATTTTAAAAAAAGAAAACATAATTATAATTCGCATTGCTTCTTTGGCCAAAGCTTTGGGCCTATCAGGAGGCGTAATTGCGGGGTCGATTGATTTTATTGATACCATAAAAAAAGAAGATACATTTATAGGAGCAGCCGGAATGAATCCTGCCTTATTGGAAACCTACTGCAATGCACAGAAAATCTACAGCACGCAAAAACTAAAATTAGAACAAAACCTTAACTATTTCAATTTTCAATTTAATAATAGTGAGAAATTCATATTCGACTCCACTTACCCTATTATTTATTTTGAAGACAAGTTGATTTCTAATAAATTATTGGAAAATAAAATCATTCCTACTTCATTTAAGTATCCAAATGAGTCTGGAAAACTCAATCGAATTGTGATCACTGCCAATCATTCCTTTGTAGATTTAGATCATTTGATAGCTCAATTATCTTAAATTTATCATAAAAACGCATTAACAAATTATAAATTTTAGTGTTCTTTAATCTTATACCCGTAAAATTTTAGGGTTCAAATTATAAATTTGATAAAAATCATAGTCATAGTTATATTTTTTTAGGGGGTATGAAATCATTTATATACTTTTATCGAAATTAATAACTAAAAAACTAAACTATGCGAAAGATTATTTTAAGTGTGATATTGATCACAATTCTAGTGTTATCCGTTTTCTCAATTTATTTATTTCCAGAAAGTACCACTTTAGGAGCACACGTTGTCGACCTAAAATTAGATACTGGAGATACGGCTTGGATGATAGTGGCTACAGGCCTTGTTTTGTTAATGACACCAGGACTAGGTTTCTTTTATGGCGGAATGGTTGGCAAAAAAAATGTAATTAGTACAGTTCTTCAGAGCTTTATGGCTATGGTTATTGTAACTGTTCTATGGGTTGTAGTAGGTTTTGGATTGTGTTTTGGACCATCTATAGGAGGATTCATCGGTGACCCATCTACAAATATGTTTTTTCAAGGAGTAAGTGCTAACACTGCTTGGGAATTAGCCCCAACTATTCCTTTTATATTGTTTGCTTTATTTCAAGCTAAATTCGCAATTATTACACCTGCTTTAATAACTGGAGCTTTTGCAGAGCGTGTTCGTTTCTGGGCTTATTTATTATTTATGGTTTTATTCATACTCTTTGTTTACGCTCCTTTGTGTCACATGACTTGGCATCCTGATGGAATATTCTTTGGATGGGGAGTATTAGATTTTGCTGGTGGAACAGTTGTACATATGAGTGCTGGTTGGGCTGCTCTTGCTGGAGCTATGTTCTTAGGAAAAAGAAAATCTGAAAAATCAAATCCTGCTCGTATTACCTATGTATTATTAGGAACTGGCTTATTATGGTTCGGTTGGTTCGGATTCAATGCTGGATCGGCAGTTGGAGCAAGCGGACTTGCTGCACAAGCTTTAGGAACTACCACAGTAGCTGCTGCTGCTGCTGCAATGGGTTGGGTGTTTTTGGACAAAATTCTTGGACATAAACTTTCTGCAATGGGTGCTTGTATTGGAGCTGTAGTTGGATTGGTAGCCATTACTCCTGCTGCTGGTTTTGTAACAATTCCTTCTGCTCTTGCTATCGGTTTTATCGCTAGTATTATTAGTAACCTAGTGGTAAGTAATTTCCCTAAAGGCAAAATCGATGATGCTTTGGATGTATTTGCTTGTCACGGTGTTGGCGGAATGGTTGGTATGCTTTTAACTGGTGTTTTTGCTTCCAAATCTGTAAATGCAATTGTAGGTGATAATCAAGGTTTAATTTATGGAGACGCTACTTTGTTTTTAATTCAATTAAAAGCATTAGTTCTTGTTTCTGTTTTTGCATTCGCTGTTTCTTATGCACTATTCTTTATTGTAAATAAAATTACACCTTTAAGAGTAAGTGAAGAAAAAGAAGAATTAGGATTAGATATTTCTCAACACGGAGAGTATTTATAAATTTTTTTGTAAATAAATTTTAATAATAAAAATCCCATCCGATACTAATTCGGATGGGATTTTTTTTGAACTGGTAACTATTAAACTTTTAGAACTAATTCTATATTATACTAGTTGAAATAGACGCTACGAGAAACTAAATTAGCTTTCTCAATTTATTTCAAAACCTTAAATTCAATTTCCGAATCATTGTAAACACGATGCGTTTGTTTCTTGAAATCCTCGGGTTTTGCATAAAAAATATTTTCGACAAATGTTTGCGGATTTAAATCTATCAAAGGAAACCAGGTGCTTTGAACTTGAATCTGAATTTTGTGTCCCTTTTTGAATGTATGAAAAACATCTTGTAACTTCACTGTGACAGCTGTTTTTTGATTTGGCACAAATGGTTCTGGATTTGAAAAACTGTTGCGGAATCGTCCTCGCATTACTTCGCTTCTGACCATCATATGGTAATTACTCATTTTCAAATAAGGCTGTACTTCTTTGGTTTCAGGTTCATCGTTAGGAAAAACATCTATTACTTTTACTATCCAATCAGCATCTGTTCCCGTAGTTGAGACTTGCAACTTAGCCATAATATCTCCCGCCAAAGTAACATTGTCATTCAATACCTCGGTTTCAAAAACCAATACGTCAGGACGTCGAGCAGCAAAACGCTGATCATCTGTCATATATTTTCTTGGCGTAAGCCCTTGTTGTTTCATTTCCTCAGAATGAGGAACAGGTTTTTTGGGGTCACTA
>CALPPA020000310.1 GCA_943325355.2 Klebsiella pneumoniae
AATAATTTGCTCATTCCAATTGCATTGGTGCATTTTTTTGAAGATTTCACTTTCGTTTTCGGCATTTAATTCAGATATATAATTCATCGAAACTACTTCATCTGCAGAAACAGGATAGGCTTCTACCCCAACATAATCAATAGTTTGATTGAGTTTTTGTGATTCTAAAAAAGTAATAAAAGCATTCAAACCAGTTCCAAATCCAATTTCTAAAATAGAAATTGATTTGTTTTCAAATAAAGAAAGGCCGTTTTTTATAAAAACGTGCTGTGCTTCCTGAATGGCTCCAAATCTAGAATGATAGCATTCATCCCACCCTTCGATATGAATGGTTGTGGAACCGTCGCGAGTTTGGATTATGCTTCTTTTCAAAATTTAGGATTTAGGATTTTTATTTAACCGTTGAGATGATTGCCCAAATTTAGCTAAATCCAATTTATAGATAACCATCAAAGTTTCTATTTTTTTATATATTCCATAAAATCTACTGCCGATTCCTAGTTATTTTTGGAATATAAATAAATCTCAATTATTGGCTATAAATACTATTTTTTTGACAAGGAATTTGATGTTTTTTATTTAATTTTGCAAAACATATTTTATTTACTATCGTCTAACTTACAAAATATATTTTTTAAATAATAACTAATATGAGTGCAACCCAAACCAACAAAATTGAAATAATAAAAGCCGCAACTTCAAAAATAAAGGATGTGGACTTTGATAATTTAAATTTTGGCGAAGTTTTTACAGATCATTTATTCGAATGTGATTTCACAAATGGTGATTGGCAAAGACCAACTATTAAGCCCTACGCTCCATTTTTATTAGATCCTTCTGCTAAAGTCTTTCATTATGGCCAAGCCATTTTTGAAGGAATGAAAGCCTACAAAGACGACAATGATGCTGTTTGGTTATTTAGACCTGATGAAAACTACCACCGTTTCAATAATTCGGCAATAAGAATGGCAATGCCTGAAGTTCCTGAAGAAATTTTTATGGAAGGTCTAAAGCAATTATTAAAAATTGATGCTGAATGGGTCAAAAAAGGAAAAGGAAATACAATGTATATTAGACCTTTTATGATTGCTACCGGAACTGGAGTGATTGCAAGTCCTTCGGATGATTATAAATTTATGATTCTTTTGTCGCCTGCAAAAGCGTATTATTCTGGCCAAGTAAAAGTGTTGATTGCCGAGCATTTCAGTAGAGCTGCAAATGGTGGTATTGGTGCCGCAAAAGCTGCTGGAAATTATGCTGCACAATTTTACCCAACAAATCTAGCCAACAAAGCGGGTTTCCAACAAGTGATTTGGACAGATGATGCAACGCATACTAAACTGGAAGAGGCAGGAACAATGAATGTGTTCTTTAGAATAAACGACACTTTATATACTGCCCCCGTTAGTGAAAGAATACTTGATGGTATAACTAGAAAAAGTCTTATTGATTTAGCAAAACATAAAGGGATCAACGTTGAAGTTCGTCCCGTTTTAGTTTCTGAATTGGTTGAAGCCGCAAAAAATGGTAGCTTGAAAGAAATTTTTGGAGCTGGTACAGCTGCAGTTGTGAACCCAATTATTGGATTCTCCTATCAAGATGTTTATTATGAATTGCCAAAAATTGAAAATTCATTTGCATTACAACTTAAAGATACATTAACAAACATTCAGCATAAACTTGTTGAAGACACCTTTGGGTGGACAGTTAAGATATAGTTAGCAGTGGTCAGTTCCAATAGCTATCGGAATTAGTGGCCAGTGCAAATTTAAAAAAAAGCGATTTTCAATTTGAAAATCGCTTTTTTTCTGCTTAATGCTGAAATCTGCGAATTCCTATCTGACTAATTACCTCCAAGTATTTTAGAAAAATCCGGTTTAAAATAATTTGGACCTTTCATTACTTTACCATCTTCACGATAGATAGGTTTTCCATCTTCTCCTAATTTGCTCATATTAGAGCGTTGAATTTCATCAAAAACTTCTTCTATTTTATGTTGCAAACCGTGTTCTATTATTGTTCCGCATAGAATGTACATCATATCTCCCAATGCATCGGCGATTTCTACTAAATCATTATTCAGGACAGCTTCGAGATATTCCTCGTTTTCTTCTTTCATCAAATTGTACCGAAGCATTTTTTTGTTTTGCCCTACATCAGCTATTGGATTTTCACTGTGACCAATTTCGAAAGCGGTGTGAAATTCCTTGACTGCATTAATTTGCTTTTTCATATATGTGTATTTTATTTTTTAACGGTCATATATGGTATCGCCTTTTTACTTATTGGTGTTTGTTTGCAACAAACTCCTTGTTAGTGGCGATTTCATATTTTATTTGATTAAATGAGTTGGCAAATTAGTAACTTTTTTGAAACAAATTCCTAAATTTGCACAAAAAATTTAAACTATGTTTAGTCAAGGTCAATTGTGGTTTGCAGGCTGTTTTTTTGTTGCATTTGTCACTGCAATGATTTATGCCTATAGAAAAGATGCTAAGTTGCACAAAATATTCTACAAAGGGAATTACAAAATCTTAATTGGATTCTTGATTTTTATAGTGATTTTGTTTTTAATAAAAATATTCTTCAAAAGGTAGATTTTTGTTTAAAAAAATACCCCCAAATAGTGTTTGACTTTTTAGGGGATAGTTTAAATTAATTTTTTGAGGTTTATTCCTATTTCAGTTGGTTACTTTTTTTCTAATTGTCCAACTTTATTCCATTCAGGATTTGCTTTTAAAGCAACTGCTATATAAAGTCCTTTTTTAGTTGAATTGAATACTGTTCCGGCGTTCAAATGCGCATTTATTTCATTAGGTGACAAATTATAAATTGCTCCTGTTATTGGATCAATAATTAGCCCTATTATTCCTCCAATGAGAATATTTCCTAAATACCAAGCGTTAAATTTTTTAGTTAAAGTTGTTTGATAAGTTTGATACCCGTCTAATTTAATCAGAACATCATGTTCACTGTTTCTTGCTAATTTTAATTCAAATGGTGTTTTGCCAACTTCTACTTCATCAATAAAAACAGAAGCAGATGCTGGATTACTTGAAAATTTCACATTTTGTTTTGAGCCAGAAATTATTGTAGCACAACTAGACAATAA
>CALPPA020000311.1 GCA_943325355.2 Klebsiella pneumoniae
AGGAAGGAAGCGGGGTATAAAATATACAATAGAAAAACGCAAATTCGGGGCTATTTTCCTTTGCAATTAGAATGTTTTGATTTGGAAATTATTGATGGAATTACTTTTGGAAAAGTATGCATAAAACAACAAGTGTATTTTACAAAAACTGAAATAAAGGCCCAATTTATCAATACGGTTGCGGTCGAAAATATTAAGGATTTTAATGAAATAAAAACAGTAGAAAATCGTAATAATATCCAAAAAATTGCTGGAATACCTAGCTTTTTCGAAAAAGAAACTTCCGCTCTAAGGCCTTTATCTATAAGTCATCACGGAAGATTTAAGCAAATTATTACTATTTAAATTATAATCGTAATCTTGATTTTAATTTAAGGAAAAGCAAGGCGATTTTATAAGCATCCTCAGAGGAAGAATTCCGATCACTTTTTGGTATTTTATAAATATCACACAATTCTTCAAGTGAAAATTGTTTGTTATTGATATCATTCAATTTGCGATGCATTACATCAATATCTAATGCTTCATTTTTTAATCTTCCACATCCCAATTTTTCTAAAGCTACATTAATCATTTCGACATCAAAATCAACGTGATGTCCAACCAATACTGAGTTACCAATAAAATCCACAAGAGCATGAATACCATCAGGTTCTACCATTTTTTTCATTTTGGTTTCTACAGTAAACTCATTTGATATTCCGTTATCGTGAAAAAATTTATATTGTGCAATGACAGTTTCAAAACTATCGGCAATAATAATACTATCATTGATTATGGAAAAAGCGCCCATAGACAAAATAACGTCTTTACTTAAGCTTAAACCAGAAGTTTCCATACTTAAAACAACGAAACGATTTGATTTTTGTTCAAATTTAGAGAGATAGGCCTTCCAAAATTCAGGGTAATCCTTATTAATATTTTTTAACCAGTCTAACATTTTTATGAAAATTGGGTAAGTTGAAATTTTGTTTTAATTAACTCTTCAAGTTCTTTCATTGGTGCCAAAGCATTTTTTAAATTTTCTTTGTCCGCTTTAGATAATTCTTGCAAATTTATATATTGTCCTGAAGTATCATTTGTTAAACCTTCTAAAGTTCTAAATTTTGAAAGAGTCAAGAATGCTTCGGCACAATTAAGATAAATTTCACTGTTTCTCGGATCTACTATTGCTAATTGCTTGAATCTAAGGTACGTATTGTTTACTCCGCGAATGTTATGACTTAAACTAAAAAGACGAGCGCCATCAATTAAAGGTAATAATGCTCGAGTTTTTATATCAAATTTATTTTTATTTATTCCTTCTTCTTCAACAATAAAATTTTTAAAAAAACTTAATGCCGAGTTTTTTCTTAAGGCGTCATTCCCGAGAAAATCGAAAAATAAAGCGTTGTTTTTAACATTATTAAAAATGACGTTTTCTATTGCCTCTTCAATTTTTTGTTCGCCAAAAGCAATTTCGAAATCAAAGAAAATACTGCTCAACTCATTACTGTTTTCACCTGGAGTGTTCATCCAGTTGTTGTATTGTTTAGTCCAATCAGTCAGTGATTTACACCAAAGCATATTACTTGCCATATGTCCATTTGGGCAAGGTTCATAACCAATTTTTTCCAGAATAGATGTTGTTCTTTTTCCTAATTTTAGAAAATAGTCTTTTACGTCTCTATACTTATCAGCTGTTACATCCTCAAAAATTAAAATACTATCTTGATCTGTAGGCAACAATTGTTCTTTTCTCCCTTGACTACCAATGCTTAACCAAGCAAAACGAACAGGAGGGGAGCCTAAATCTAAAATAGACAACTCTACTGAACGTTTGATAATAGCAAGATTTATTTCACTTGCAATATTATTAACGTGAGAAAGTGGGATATTTTTGTGAATCGATTTTTGAATGAGTTCCGTTAATCGTTCTCGAATTAATCTTAAATCTTTTGGTGACTGAGATCGTTTAATTTCTTTGATTAAAACCCCCGGATTACTCGCTTGAGCTACTATTAAATCATGTTCAGAAATAACGCCTTTAACTTCAGATTTGTCTGTTCCATCTTGTGTTACACATAAATGAGTCACATTGTATTTTAGCATCAACAATTGAGCTTCGGCCAAAGACACGTTTTCAACAACAGTAACTACTGGAGAAGACATAATTTTATCAATTGTAGCTGAAATTGGAAATCGACCGGAGGCAATCTTAAAGCACATATCAGTATTGGTAACAAATCCAATAGGATAATTATTTTCACATACAACAACACTATTGGTATTGGCATTTGTCATAAGTTGTGCCATTTCCTGAACAATACTAGAAACTGTTGCAATCAGGGGTGTAACATTGTAGCTTAAGGATTGAAAATACTGCATTTCTGATTGTTGATCAGAGTAGTAAACATTATCAGAAATTAATTTTCCATACAAATTTTCTTTATCATTTGGATTGCTCGTATTCAAAGCAAAACTATGCAATAAGAAATCTAAAACTTTTGAATTATTAGCTACAAAAGGTCTGAAAGTAGCAATAGGAATTGCATAAATAATACTTTCCTCACGCGCTTTTGCAGTCATCATATAGTTATTCTTGGCAAAAAAAGGACGTAAGCCAAAAACATCTCCTTCAAAACATTTATTTAATAGTGTTTCCTCAGCATCTGCAATTACTGATAAATTAATAACTCCTGAAGCGACAACATAAAAGCTATCGTGCAAAACATCATTTATTTTAAATAAAATTTTGTGTTTTTCTAAATTAATAACACGAATACTAGTAGCAATTTCAGATAGTTCTTGAAAATTCAAGTTATCAAAAGGCGGATATTTTTTTAAAAAATCGGCAATGTGTTCAGCAATTGTGTTCATAGTGATTATATAAAGTCGAATGTAAAAATAATGAATAATAAATTATAATAATACCATTGAAAGCCTAAAACGATTAATTTATAAATTTCATAATTATTTCTTAAAATTATTCACAATTATAAGAAATTTGATTGAGATATTTTAATTTTATGAAATAAACTAAAACATTTTAAATCATGGGATTACAAAAGAAAATTTATCTATTATTTATTGCATTATCGACAGTAACTTTCGTTAATGCAC
>CALPPA020000312.1 GCA_943325355.2 Klebsiella pneumoniae
AAATGGTGCTAGACAGTTTGAGAGGCGATGAGAAAGAAATCATTCTTATTACCGAAGCTCAGGTCAATACTTTTGCAGGAAATATGCTTGAAGTTCAAGGAGCAGACGACAGAAGGTATTTGGCGATGAGTAATGCGGCACATCAAAGTTTGACCAAAAAGCAAATTGCCCAATTGGAAGAACACGTATCCATTTTGAGTTCTAGTTTAGATACTATTGAAGCTTGTGGAGGAGGAAGTGCCCGATGTATGATGGCTGAAATTTTCTTGCCAAGAGAATAAACGAATCGATTGTTAGAGTAAATTGCCTTTAATAATAGCAATAATAGCACTTACAATATACTGAATTCCTATGGCTATTACAATGAATCCTATGATTCTGGAAATGGCTACTATTCCAGATGCACCAAGTATTTTAGAAAGATAATGAGCACTTCTTAAGATGGCGAAAATGGCAATTGCTATTGCGAAAATAGCCAGACAAGAAATCATAATTTCGTTCGTAGTATGGTGTTCCTGATAGAATGCTATTAAAAGAGAAATGGATCCGGGTCCTGCAAGCATTGGAATCGCTAAGGGAGTTAAAGCAATATCGTTTCTTAGCTGGGCTTCAGTTTCAGTTTTTTTGTTAATCCCTCTTTTTTTGGAAAACTGTCCAGAAAGCAAGGAGAATCCTGAGCCTACAATAATTATCCCACCAGCTATTCTAAGGGCTTCTATGCTAATCCCAAAAAAAGAAAGAACATATTGTCCGACTAAAAAAGAAACAATAAGAATTATAAATACATTTATTGCGGTCCATAACGAGATTCTAGAGCGCTCTTTTTTGGTATCAGATTGTGTGAGTCCAACGAAAATGGGCACTGTCCCGATTGGGTTTAACACCGAAAATAGTGCCGCAAATAAATAGATAAAAAGATCCATATTGACTTTAATGAGAGTGCAAAAGTAGTGTTTTTATTGTTTTTTGAACTTTTTTATTTATCCGTGTTTTTTTTCTACAACTTCAAAGTAGTAAACCCTGTAACTAGGGCATTAGTGTTTAAAATTTTCAGACACGAATCACACGAATTAGCACAAATTGTTTTAACTTTTAAATTGAATTACACGAATTTTAGTTGTTTTAATAATTGGTGCAATCAAAACAAATTGAAATCTGTGTGAATTTCTGAAATTTGTGTCAACTTTTTTTAAAAGCGAATGCCTTGCCCTGTAACCCATAGTAGTTTTTTGATTACTTTTGTAGCATACAATTTTAGAATATGAAAAATAAAAAAACAGTGGTTCTAGGGGCAAGTGCTAAATCAGAAAAATATGCTTACAAAGCCATAACTATGTTAGTTGACAAAGGGCATTCTGTTTTGGCTATTGGTCAAAATGCGGGTGAAGTGGCGGGAATAAAAATTCATACCAAAGCTATCCCGCTAAAAAATATCGATACGGTTACGTTGTACTTGAACCCGACACGTCAACGGGATTATTACAATTATATCGTTGAGGCAAAACCAAAACGTGTGATTTTCAATCCCGGAACGGAGAATCCGGAGTTTTATCAATTATTGGAATTGAACAACATCAAGGTTGAGGTGGCGTGCACCTTAGTACTATTGACTACTAACCAGTATTAATTATTATAATATTTTTTCTAGTATCAAAGCTTTCAGCATTTCAAGTGTTGGAAGCTTTTTGGTTTAAAACGCTTTTTAGTTTTATGGTAGTATAAGACACGAAATTTTTCAATTTGAACTCAATAGCTTGGTCCTATTGTTCTTAGTATTTAAACCTAATTTATTCAACACTATTTATTGAATTTGTATAGAAAAAGGCTATAGTTTTTAGTATTAATGTTACTATATTTGCATTTTAAGGAATAATTCTTTCTGAACTTACAATACGTGAGTTGGAGTGGCGAAGCCATTGGTAAGTTCAAGTTTTTTGTAGTAAAAATATTGAAAATACCGACGTATTAGTTAAAAATAATGATTATATAGTTAAAAAAATAAATTATTTTATTGTTTGTAATGCGCTAAATTATGTTTACAAAAAATTCTATGAAAAAAAATTCAAAAATTTATATAGCAGGTCACAACGGTATGGTAGGTTCTGCCATTTGGAGAACACTTATTGCTAAGGGATATACCAATTTGATTGGAGTTTCAAGTGTTGAATTGGACTTGAGGAATCAACAGGCGGTGCGGGATTTTATTTCGAATGAAAAGCCAGATGTTGTTATAGATGCGGCTGCACGAGTAGGTGGTATTTTGGCCAACAATAACTATCCGTATCAATTTTTGATGGAAAACCTACAAATTCAGAATAACCTAATCGATGCTGCATTGCAAGGCGGTATCGAAAAGTTTATTTTTCTGGGTAGTTCGTGTATTTATCCAAGACTAGCGCCTCAACCATTAAAGGAAGAGTGTTTACTCACAAGCGATTTAGAACCCACTAATGAGTGGTATGCCATCGCTAAGATTACAGGAGTAAAAGCGTGTCAGGCTATCCGCAAACAATTTGGAAAGGATTATGTGAGTTTAATGCCAACTAATTTATACGGGACGCACGATAATTTCGATTTGAATACCTCGCATGTTTTACCTGCGATGATGCGGAAATTTCACGAAGCCAAAGAAAACCATAATGCTCCAGTAACGCTTTGGGGAAGCGGCACGCCTTTACGCGAATTTTTATTTGTAGATGATATGGCGCAAGCGGTAGTTTTTGCTTTAGAAAATAAATTGCCGGAATATCTTTATAATATAGGAACGGGAGTAGATTTGACCATCAAAGAGTTGGCTGAAACAATTCAAAAAATTACAGGACATCAAGGAGAAATCATCTGGGATGCCACCAAGCCAGATGGAACTCCTCGGAAACTGATGGATATTTCTAAAATGCACAGTTTGGGATGGAAGCATCAGATAGATCTAGAACAAGGGATTCAATTGACCTATGATTGGTTTGTTGAGAATGTTGAGAATGTCAAAAAAGTGTCGTTGTAGGAAAAGGTTAATCGGTTAATCGGTTAATCGGTTAGGAAAAAGGATTAATCGGTTAGCCGAAAATATCATATTTAAATTCGATTAACCAGTTAA
>CALPPA020000313.1 GCA_943325355.2 Klebsiella pneumoniae
TATAGATTTAAAAGCGAATCAATCAATTGATTTTGTGACGGTTATTGGTTCGATATGAGAAAAAAAAATGACCTTAAAAATGAATTTAAGGTCATTGGTATAACTTGTGGGCGATGAGGGGTTCGAACCCCCGACCCCCTCGGTGTAAACGAGGTGCTCTGAACCAGCTGAGCTAATCGCCCTTAACAGGACTGCAAATATACATTTAGATATTGGATTTGCAAATAAAATGTAAAAAAAATATTAGTTTAATGCCAAAGGAAATAAAATTTATTTTTCAAGTATAAGACAGTATAATATTATATTTGTAAAAACAAAAAATCCTCGATGGCACATTTCAAAGAAAATGATTTACCAAAATCAAAAATTACAGCAACTTCCATAAATAAAGCAACTCTCATTTTTAATTATGCAGGAAATCATCGTTGGAAATTTTATGTTGGATTAATTTTCCTTTTACTTACTGGAGCTACAGCATTGGCTTTTCCTAAATTGATGGGAATGTTGATTGACTGCGTGAAGAACAAAAGTTATGATGAGGCAAATAATATAGCCTTATTACTGATTTTGATATTGTTTTTACAATCGATTTGTTCGTTTTTCAGACTTTCGTTATTTATAAATTTCACGGAACACACTTTAGCCAATCTACGGTTATCCTTATACAGCAATTTGGTAAAATTACCTATGTCTTTCTTTTCACAGAAACGAGTTGGAGAACTAAACAGCCGCATCAGTGCCGATATTACTCAAATACAAGACACGTTGACTACAACAATAGCGGAATTTTTAAGGCAATTCATTTTAATCATTGGTGGCGTCATTTTATTGGGAACAGAAAGCATCAAGTTAACTTTGTTAATGTTATCCGTAGTTCCTCTCGTGGCGGTTGCTGCTGTTATATTCGGTCGATTCATCCGAAAATTTTCAAAAAAAGTCCAAGATCAGGTTGCGGAAAGTCAAGTAATTGTCGAAGAAACTATGCAAGGAATCAGTATTGTTAAGGCTTTCGCCAATGAGTGGTATGAAATTGCCCGATATAAAGGGAAAATAAACGAAGTCGTAAAGTTGGCTATCAAAGGCGGGAAATACAGAGGTTATTTCGCTTCTTTTATTATTTTTTGTCTTTTTGGAGCCATTGTTGCAGTGGTTTGGTTTGGTGTTAGATTAAGCATCAGCGGAGAAATGAGTGTGGGACAATTAATATCTTTTGTTTTGTATTCTACATTCGTTGGAGCCTCTTTTGGCGGTATCGCAGAGCTTTATGCCCAGATTCAAAAGGCGATTGGAGCCACCGAACGCGTTTTTGAATTATTAGACGAAACTCCAGAAAAAATAAATTCAACTCAAAATTCGCATTCCATTCAAAAGATACAAGGCAATGTAACGTTCAAAAATGTGGGATTCACTTATCCTTCTAGAAAAGAAATGAAGATATTGAAAGGAGTAAGTTTCACGGCTAACTTTGGCCAAAAAATTGCCATTGTAGGACCCAGCGGTGTCGGGAAATCAACCATAGCTTCCTTATTATTGCGTTTTTATGACATAGAAAGTGGGGAAATATTAATTGACGGGAAAAATATCTATGATTATGATTTACAAAATCTCCGTGGTAATATGAGTATTGTGCCCCAAGACGTGATTCTTTTTGGTGGAACCATAAAGGAAAACATTGCTTACGGAAATCCAGACGCCACTGATGAAGAAATTATCTTGGCGTCTAAACAAGCCAATGCTTTGAGTTTTATTGAAAGTTTTCCCGAGAAATTTGAAACTATCGTTGGTGAACGAGGTGTTAAATTGTCTGGAGGACAAAGACAACGCGTCGCAATCGCTAGAGCACTGCTCAAAAATCCAAGTATTTTAATATTGGATGAAGCCACGTCTTCATTGGACAGTGAAAGCGAAAAACTGGTTCAGGAAGCATTAGAGATTTTAATGGAAGGAAGAACGAGCATTATTATTGCGCATCGTCTTTCGACTATTCGCAGCGCTGACCAAATTTTGGTTCTTGATAAAGGTATTATCGCGGAACAGGGAACGCATCAGGAATTGATTGATTTAAAAAACGGAATTTATAAAAACTTGAGCAAGTTGCAGTTTAGCCATTCTTAAAAAGACCTAACAGGTTTTAAAAACCTGTCAGGTCTAAACTGACCACTGAATAATTACTTCCCTTTCCTCCTATTGCGTTCTGCTTTTATCATTGCTAATTCACGACTGGTTTGTCCAGCCACTGAAGTGTTTTCTTCCGCACGACGAATAAGGTAGGGCATCACATCTTTTACAGGACCAAAAGGTAAATATTTGGCAACATTATAGCCGTCTGCTGATAAATTGAAACTGATATTATCACTCATTCCGTATAGTTGTCCGAACCAAATTCTATTGTCAGTTGATTTAATTCCTTTTTCTTCCATCAAATTCATCAAGAATTTAGTACTGGATTCATTATGGGTTCCTTCAAAAACAGACATAATATCAATATAATCTACCATATATTTCACAGCAGCATCATAATTTTCATCGGTGGCTTCTTTTGAAGCACAAATTGGTGTAGGATAACCCATTTCTATAGCACGTTCATTTTCCTTTTCCATATAAGCACCTCGAACCAATTTCATTCCGATGTAGAAACCTGCTACTTTTGCTTTTTTGTGTAATTTTTTCAAATAATCCAATCGATCCCAGCGGTACATTTGCAAAGTATTATAAACAATTGGCTTTGATTTATTGTATTTCTGCATCATTTCTTCCACCAGTTTATCAACAGCATCTTGCATCCAGCTTTCCTCGCTGTCAATCAATAAGGCTACATCACTATCATAAGATGCCTTACACACTTTATCAAAACGAGCCACTACCCTATTCCATTCTTCGGTTTCTGAATGATTTAATTGTTGACCTTCTCCAATTATTTGGTATAAATAAATACGTCCAAAACCAGTTGGTTTAAAAACTGCAAATGGAATTGCCTTTTTTTCTTTGGCGAAAGCAATAAGTTTTAGTGTTTTTTCCAAAACAGCATCAAATTGCTCTTCTTCCTCCTTGCCTTCAACTGAATAATCCAAAACAGATGAA
>CALPPA020000314.1 GCA_943325355.2 Klebsiella pneumoniae
AAGCGATACCATATATGACCGCTGAAAAATCAAAATTTACATATATGAAACAATTATTTTTTACAAATTGGCACACAATGCGTTGGCTAAGATTGGCTTTAGCGCTATTTTTGTTTGTTCAAGCCTATATAACCCACGAATGGTTTTTTATTGCTTTTGGTTTTTTCTTTTTATTTCAAGCTGTTTTCAATTTAGGATGTGGGCCAAATGGTTGCGCTATTCCTAACAATAAATATTCTAAAAAATGAGCACTAGTTTTGAAAATATTATCAAATCCGAAAAACCAGTATTAATTGATTTTTTCGCTACTTGGTGTGGGCCGTGCAAAATGTTGGCTCCTGTTTTAAAAGATGTAAAGGACAGTTTGGGAGAACGCATTACAATATTAAAAATTGATGTGGACAAAAATCAGGAATTGTCGTCAAAATATCAAGTCCGTGGTGTTCCCACCATAATTTTGTTTCAAAACGGAAAGCAATTGTGGAGACAATCGGGGGTTTTGTCCAAGGATGAAATCATAAAAACAATCATAGAAAAAAGCAACTAATGACCAAGAAAGCGATAATCATTACAGGAATAGGAATAATCGTTGGAGCGATTGCGGGTTTTCTGTACTACTTTTATGTAGGTTGCGCCTCAGGAACTTGTGCTATAACATCAAAACCTTTTAATAGTACTTTATATGGTGCTTTAATGGGGGGATTAGTATTCAATATATTTGTTAAATCACCAAAAAAATAATCTTATTTTAATCAATTAAATATAAATATTATGAAAAAAAATATGGGTTCAACAGACAAAATTATTCGAATACTTATTGCTCTAGTAATAGGCGTTTTGTACTACACAGGAACTATTAGTGGCACAACTGCATTAGTCTTAGGAATATTAGCTTTAGTTTTTGCAATTACAAGTCTCATAAGTTTTTGCCCTCTTTATCTTCCACTGGGAATTTCTACTTGTAAAAAGAAATAATAAATGCTTGAAAAAGAAATAAATAAAGACTTAATTCTAAGGGAACGATTGGCTTTGCAAAGAACAATCTTAGCCAATCAATCTACTTTTTTGGCATTTTTGCGAACATCAATGTATTTTTTTATTGCTGGTTTAAGTTTGGAAAGTTTGTTGAATATGACTAATAGTATTGCTATTGAAATCTTCTTTTTTACCAGTTCTTTTATTATTTTTTTGATTGGGATTATAAATTATTTCAGGCAAAAAAAAATGATTATTGAAAGTGAAAAAAATATTGGAGATTATAAAATGGAATACTATGAGCAATGAAAAAAGCTTAGATCAAGAATATTGGGACACTCAATATAAAACCAATACTACTGGTTGGGATTTAGGCAAAGTTTCTCCCCCCATAAAATCATACATAGATACTTTAGAAGATAAGAATATCAGTATTTTAATTCCGGGTTGTGGTAATTCTCACGAAGCAGAATATCTTTTAAGTAAAGGTTTTACCAATATTACGCTTATAGATATCGCACCAACATTGGTTTTAAACCTTCAGGGAAAATTCAAAAATTATCCCAATATCAAAATTATCTTAGGTGATTTTTTTGAGCATAAAGGCCAATATGATTTGGTTATTGAACAGACTTTCTTCTGTGCATTGCCACCCACAATGCGAGAAAAATATGTGGTAGAAATACACAAAATTTTAAAAGACAAAGGACTGTTGGTTGGCTTGTTATTTAATAGAACATTTGAATCCGGACCACCTTTTGGCGGAAGCCAAGCCGAATACGAGTCCCTTTTTAAAAATTATTTTGACTTCAAGATTATGGAAACCTGCCATAATTCAATTGTTCCAAGAGCCAATACCGAACTTTTTATTGAATTTCAAAAGAAAGAATAATTGAGAAAGAATTACAAAGATTACTGGTTTGTTACCATTCAATTTGTCTTGTTTTTTTGTTTTATTTTCGAGTTGGATTGGTCTATGAAATTGGGTTTAACAATTCAAAAAATGGGTCTTACCATTGCTGTCTTTGGTGGAATAATTATCACTTTGGCTTTGTTCAACTCAATAAAAATCTTTCCCCTTTTCCTACACCAATAGAATGTTCTTCTTTATTGCAAAATGGTTTATACAAATACTCCCGACATCCTATTTATACCGGAATTATACTTTTATTTATTGGTTTTAGCGTTTACCAAAACTCAGGGTATAAATTACTGATTTCACTACTATTGGTCATTTTATTTTATTTGAAATCCATTTATGAAGAGGAACGTTTAGAACAAAAATTCCACGATTATAAAAATTATAAAACTAAGACAGGAAGGTTTTTTCCTTTGATTTTAGTTTAAATTTTCAAGTTCCTTTAAAACTAAAAATTTATCACAACCTATATTTGCTTTGTGTAACTATTGTTACCAACAACTCAAAATCAATGACTTATATTTGGTAAAACAAATAATTCATTATGTCAAAAGTACTAGTATTAGGAGCTGGAATTGCAGGTCATACTGCAGCGGCCCATTTAAGACGCAAGCTTTCCAAAGAGCATCAAGTCGTAGTAGTTTCTCCCAATAGAAATTACCAGTGGGTTCCTTCGAACATTTGGGTTGGAATTGGTAGAATGAAAGCAGAAGAAATATATTTTCCACTTGAACCTCTCTACAAAAAGAAAGGAATTGGATACATTCAAGCCAAAGTTGTTTCTTTTCATCCGGAAGGCGACACATTGGAGGAAAAACCTTTTGCGTCAGTTGAATATCTATATGGAGAACGTGCTGGATCACAAGAAAAAGTGACTTATGATTATCTAATTAATGCCACAGGACCAAAACTCGCTTTTGATTTGACCGAAGGATTAATTCCCGGCACCAACAAAGCTTTTTCGGTTTGTACTTATGATCACGCAGAACACGCTTGGCAAGGCTTGAAACAACTAATTAAAAAATTAAAATCTTCTAACGAAAAAGCAAAAATTCTCATTGGTACAGGACATCCAAAAGCCACTTGTCAAGGTGCCGCTTTTGAATACATTTTAAATGTTGAACAAGAATTGAACCGAAATAAAGTTAGAGATAAAGTCGA
>CALPPA020000315.1 GCA_943325355.2 Klebsiella pneumoniae
GTTTTTTCGTTGAAATAATAACCATATATGGTGTTTATCGCTCCAAAATCGTCCATATTAATAATGAATATTGTTGATTTTACTACGTTTTCAAAAGTCATTCCTGCTGCATCGAGAACGGCTTTCATATTTTCCATCACTTGTGTAGTTTCGGCTTCAATGTTTGAAGTTACTAACTCTCCGCTTGCTGGGTTTATAGCTATTTGCCCAGAAGTATAAAGTGTATTTCCAACAAGAACCGCTTGATTGTAAGGACCAATTGGTGCTGGAGCTTTTTCAGTAAAAATTATTTTTTTCATATATGTAAATTTTGATTTTTTAGCGGTCATATATGGTATCGCCTTTTTACTTATTGGTGTTTGTTTGCAACAAACTCCTTGATAGTGGCGATTTCATAGCTTTTTAATTATATGTTATACTATTTTATCTGTTGTTAGCACTCCTTTTGTCATACTTTATATCACTCAATACGCCAGATTTTATCCCGATGAAGAAACTCCAATTCGCATTAGTACCAAAGGGTTGCCAATTGAAATCCAACCTCCAGCTCAATAAATCCCTTTCAAAACGGAGTTGAGTAAACGTTACGCCATTTTGTACAAAATCATATCCAGTAGATACTCCTGCTTTCCATTTTGGAGTCAAATCAGCATTGGCGGAAACCATTATAGAATTTCCTGTAATTTCACTTTCTCGATTACTATTGCCGTAGGTTAAGGAATAAGCAAATGTCATATCCCAAGGTAGTTTTGAAGTAAAGAACTCTGAGATTTTATCTTCTCCACTTTCCTCATCATCAAATTGGCTTCTGCCTCTGACGTTATCAACAGTGTTTTTACCAAACAAATCATCGTCTCGACCACCATTTCTTTGGCCTTGAACATTCTTCTTTTTCTTGTCCTCTCCTTCTTTTTTACTCGAAATGGAATAATTTAAAGTCATATTGGCACTAGTCATTCTAAACAAGCTCCCACCATTGTTTATATTGTAAACATTGATACGATTCCCGGAATTATCAATAGCATAAGGGTCTAAAGTGGTGCCGAAATTCACATTCATTTTATCTTCAAAAAGCATTGTTCCTCCGCTAAGTCTAACTGGAGCCCAAGCTAGTGTAGTTTTTCCGTCTGCATTGAGGTCATAACTGGTTGATAAATTTAAATTATTAAGAAGCATAATTTTTTTTGCTTCCACCTTTGTACTGTCTTTGTCCGTGACTTTTGCTTCGAAAGTATTACTTAAATCAAAACCAAGCGTATTGGAATTAGAATTTCCTGGGGCTCCGAAAATACCTCTCTCAAATCGGGTATACTCTTTTGTCATCGTTCCGCTGGCATCTGTAGCGTAAGTATCATAATATTTTTCGAAACTTGGAGTATAACCATACGAAACCGATGGGCGCATCACGTGTCTGATGGATTTTATTTTTTTATTTTCTCCAAAATTGAATGTTCCATAAATTGTGGTTCCCAAACTGCTGGAGAAATTATAAGTTCTAAAAGCATCAAAGCCATTAATAGTTTCATCTACAACTTTGCTAAGATCATCGTCATATCCTCTTTGGATGGTTTTTAAATACCAAACTTCTTCATAATTCATAGAAGTTGAAGCACTGAAATATTTGAATATTTTAAAATTGGTGCTTAACGGAATAGAATGTTGCATTCCTATTTGAGCATTATTGAACATTTCTTTCTTGAAGAACAAAGAGTCAGTGGTGACAAAACTGTTTTTCCCGCTTAAATTATACAGTAAATTGATGTTCTTAAAAAAGCCTTTTTTAACGCCATCTTTACCTACAAAAGGATAAATTCTATCCAAACTATATTGTAAATCAGGCAATGTCATATTGATCTCTGATGTTTGCGTGTTTTGAGAATGTGTCGCTGACAAAGCTAATCTTGAACCCACTGTGCCCTGAAATGTTTTACTATAGGAAACAGAAGAACTTAAAGTATTATTCAGGTTTGAGCCAATATTATCTTGATTTATAGACTGTTGAAAGTATTTGCTACTTCCTAAATTCACCGATGCTGAAAAACTCGAATTGGGACTCGCTTTTGAATCTTTTGAATGCGACCACTGAATATTATAAATATTTTGCTTGGAGTAATCTGGATAACCTCGTTCGCTATTTATTAAATTTTCGTATCGAATATTTAAATTTCCTCTGTATCTATATCTTTTAGCATAAGAGGTTTCCCCTCGAAGTGCATAACTTCCATTGGTATAATAATCTCCTAAGACGGTTAGGTCATAGTTATCACTAAGGGCAAAATAATAACCCCCATTTTGCAACGAAAACCCCCTGTTATTTGAATCATTATAGCTCGGTAATAATATTCCTGATAC
The DNA here is from genome assembly GCA_943325355.2 of Klebsiella pneumoniae. Classification (GTDB taxonomy): domain Bacteria; phylum Bacteroidota; class Bacteroidia; order Flavobacteriales; family Flavobacteriaceae; genus Flavobacterium. Next base: position 2,353 of record CALPPA020000315.1, read on the forward strand.
ACTCGTTTCTTTACTCATTGGAAAAAAAGCAAAGGGCAAAGCTATGGGTGTTGGAACGTTTGCGATAACCATATTAGTTAACCCAGTTACAACTTTCTTTCCGGGAATAAATTTCACTTTGTTAGTTTGAAAATAATATTCGGGATTATCAATATCTTTTGATGTAGTGAATCGGGCGCCTTTTAAGAAATAAACAGAATCATTTTCTTTTTTGGTAATAGCAGCTTTGACTTTGAATTCACCTTGTTCCGTTCTTGAATTCCAAATCAGTGCTTTTTTTGTTTTGAAATTAAATCGTATAGAATCTGGTTCAATGACATTTCCTCCTTGTTTGAAGTTGGGATATTGAGTATATGTTCCTGCAGAATCTTTGATGCGACCTGCATAAACTTCATTTTTCTCATAATCCATAACTATTATTCCAGCTTTCAGCTCTATATCTTGATAGTAAAGTTCTGCCTTGTCATAGAGCGTTATGAGCTTTTTCTTTTGTTCTATTCTTGCGTAATTTTCTGCCTTGTATTTTACTTTTCCTTCAAGAAATACTTTTGGTTTAATACTATCTTTCTTAATGGTATCTGTTTCCGTTTTTACAATTGGAATGGACTTAGGGATAGTCTCTGCAGTTAATTTTGGGGTGTCTTTTTGTTTTTTTGAAGGTAGGATTGTCGTTTTTTTAGCTATATCTTGAGAATATAATTTA
>CALPPA020000316.1 GCA_943325355.2 Klebsiella pneumoniae
GCGAATACATCCCGAACCCAAAGGACCAGAAGTATGGCTTGAACCACTAAAAAACAAAATGGTATATGAAGATGATTTGTTTCGGGTTTTTGAAGAAAGACTAGCTCCTGGTGATACCCGAGAGCTTCACAGCCATTCACAGCGAGTAGTAGTTCGACTCAATAAAGTACAATTGACCGATCCTCGATTTAAACCAAATGGCGCTCCAGGTGAAGGACTCCAGGTGCCAAATACCGTCAAATTTGCGGAGCCAATGGTACACGTAGTTAAAAATCTAAGTACTGATACCCCGCTTTTTAATATCATAATTGAATTTAAAACCCCTATTTACAACAACAAAAAATGAAAAATAAATTTATTTTAATACCCTGCATTGGACTTATGTTTAGTTGTTTAGCGTTTTGTTCGAATACAAAATCGATTAATCAAATACAAAAAGTCAATTCCCTTGAAAAAGAAATTTTGGTTGCAACCCAAGCAGAACTAAATTCGGCTATTGTTTCGGCAAAACCTGGAGATATAATTGTGATGAAAGATGGTGTTTGGACAGATATAGTCCTAGATTTTAAATCTAGTGCAAACAGCACCGAGTCTATAACATTACGAGCTCAAACTCCAGGAAAAGTTGTTTTAAACGGAGGTTCAAAACTTATTTTTTCAAAACCCAATCTAATTGTTGAAGGACTTTTGTTTCAAAAAGGAGCTATTACCAAAAAGGACGCAGCCGTAGTACTTTTTAATTCAGACTATTGCAGATTGACCAATTCAGCTATAATTGATTATAATCCTGCGGATTTTAACACGGAATATTATTGGGTACTTTTCAATGGAAGTCATAACAGAATAGATCATTGCTATTTTACCGGAAAAAGCAACAAGCAACCTGTCCTACAAAACGGGGAAGAAAACGCAAGATACAATCAAGTGGATCGGTGCTACATCAAGGACATTCCTTATGTTGCAAAAGCAAATGGACGGGAGATATTGAGAATATTTGGTTACGGTCACGCAGACCAACCCGGAGATGACGGAGCTTTCTTTACGGTAGAATACAACCTTTTTGATCACGCACACGGCGAAGGAACAGAAATAGTTTCCTTAAAATCGAATCATAATATCGTTCGGTACAACACGGTGATTGCTTCAAAAGGAGGTCTTGTAGGCCGAAGAGGGAAGTACAACACTTTCGAAGGCAATTTTATTTTTGGAAAAGGAGAGGAGGGCACTTCTGGAATTCGTGTTGCTGGACCTTACCAAAGGGTAATCAATAATTATGTTTCAGACGTTACTGAAGATGGATTGCGATTGATTGCTGGTGAGTATTATGAAAAAAGTTTAACAGGAAACTTTGCAGCTAAAAAGAAAAATTTACCCAAATACCTTCAGGTTCAAGAGTGTTATTTTGCTCAAAATACCTTTGTAAATTGTGGTGAAAACGGAATTAACATAGGTTTTAACTATAAAAACCAATGGCCAAGTTTGCAAATGGTTTTGTTTCCTGAAAACAACAAGTTTGTCAATAATTTGGTGTATAACTGCAAAGGAAATGCAATTAATATTGAAGTTCTAGATAGGACTCCACCTTTGGATGCATTTAAATTTAAACCTAACTTTTTTGAAGGAAACTTGGTTTTCGGACAACAGGTTTGCAATGTTTCGCTACCTGCAGGAATAAAAAACAGTGATCCCAAATTGAAATTGGCAAAAGACGGATTATACCGAATGACATCAAAAAGCCCTGCTATCGATGGTGGTTCGGTTTCCGATATAAAAGATGATTTTGTGGGTGTTGAAAGAGACGGTAAAAGTGATATTGGTGCCGAAGAATTCGGAGCTGGTAAACCAACACGCCATCCATTGACTCCCAATGAAGTGGGACCAGATTGGATGTTAAAAAAATAAATAATTAGAACACTAAGTTAATCTTAATTGCTATAAGATGAGAAACATACGATGTGATAAAAAATTGTTTTTGGTGCTGATGTGCTTGGTTGCTGGAATTACATTTTCACAGCCAAAAAAAGCAAATACTAAAAAACCCAATGTAATTGTCATTCTTACCGATGATATGGGTTTTTCTGATATTGGATGTTTTGGATCTGAAATAAAAACCCCAAACATTGATAAACTGGCTGCCAATGGAATCAGCTTCACTCATTTTTATAATACTGCACGTTGTAGTCCTTCACGAGCATCCTTGATTACAGGTTTGTATCCGCATCAGGCTGGTATGGGATTTCTTTCGAATTATAATTATAATGAAGCAGGCTATGTTGATGATTTGAGTAAAAATGCAGTAACCATGGCCGAAGTATTCAAGCAAGCAGGATATGCCACTTATATGTCCGGAAAATGGCATATGAACAAAGAAAAATCGATTCCCAACGATAGTTCTAATTGGCCTTTACAAAGAGGATTTGACCGGTTTTTTGGTATGTTAATAGGTTCGGGTAGTTTTTATGATCCGGGAACTCTTATGAGTGATAATACTTTTATTGCGCCTGGAAAAGATTTTTATTTGACTGATGCGATTACCGACAATGCGGTAAGATTTATTGATGAAAATCCAAAGAACAAGCCTTTTTTCTTTTACATTGCTTACACAGCTGCACATTGGCCGTTGCAAGCCCCTGAAAGTGAAGTTCAAAAATACAAAGGTGTTTATGATAAAGGCTGGGATGAAACCAGAAAACTACGTTTCGAAAAACTAAAAAAATTGGGAATTATAAGCAACAAAGCCGTTTTGACTGAACGTGGAGTGGACATTCCGGAATGGAAGAATGAACCTTTGAAGGATTGGCAAGTTCGCCGAATGGAAGTGTATGCGGCTATGGTCGATATTATGGATCAAGGTATTGGGAAAATCATTTCAACATTGGAAAAAAAAGGGGAATTAGATAATACAGTACTCTTTTATATGCATGACAATGGCGGCTGTGCAGAAACATTGAACTCCAATCAAACGGAAATTCCACTAACAGAGGAGCAAAAAAGGGGAAAGTTATATGCCAAAGATTCAATATTTCTTGGAAAAATGCCAGCCTACACCCGAGA
>CALPPA020000317.1 GCA_943325355.2 Klebsiella pneumoniae
CATAACACCTGTTCCCAATTGAAAACCTGCTTTTCGGATATTTTGCAAAGCTTCTAGGCGTTTATCAAAATTATGTAAGTCATTATTAGGGTGAATTTTAGCATAAAGTTCTCTATTTGAAGTTTCAATTCGTAACAAATACCGATGCGCTCCTGCATTAAACCATTCTTTGTAAGTTTCTAAAGTTTGTTCGCCCAAGGAGAGTGTAATTCCCAATTTTCCATTACTTAGTTTTTTTATTTCTTTAAGTAATCGAGTAATTTTGGTGATAAATAGTTTATCTGTTCGTTCACCAGATTGAATGGCAATACTTCCATAATTATGTTCCAAAGCATAAAGCGCACATTGAATAACATCTTCATCTGAAAGCTTATAGCGTTGCGTGTTTTTATTGGATTTTCGAATGCCGCAATACAAACAATCTTTGATACAAACATTAGAATACTCAATTAAACCTCTCAAATGCACTTTGTTCCCAATTTGAAAATCTGCGATTTCTCTTGATTTTTTGAACAACATAATTTGGTCTTCCTCGTCAGCATTGAGCATCGTGATGAGGTCTTGTTTAGTAAAAGAATCTTGGTTCACTATTTTTGAAAAAGCATTCAATGGTTTGAATTTAATTGTTCTTTTAAAAAAGGTTCCACAACTCGGTCTAAAATTCCGTTCATATAAGCGATGGCAATTCCGTAATTAGTCACTGGAATTTCGGCTTCTAAAGCTGGTTTTAATCTGTTGAATAATTGTTTTCGGGTAATCATACAACCTCCGCATTGGATAACCAATTGGTAGTCGGTAATAGGTCTTTTAATTGATGAAAGTCCTGCTGCAACATCAAATTCCAATGCTTTACCGCTGAATTTTTTAATCCAATTCGGGATTTTAAATCGTCCGATATCTTCACAACTGACCTGATGAACGCAGGATTCTAAAATTAAAATTCTGTCACCATTTTCCAATTCCGAAAGTTTATGGGCACCCTTTACATATTCCTCAAACGGACCTCTCATATGCGCATATACGATACTGAAACTGGTCAACGGAATTTCTTTTGGGATAATTTTATTGACATATCCAAACGCCTGACTATCGGTGATGACAAGGTCTGGTTTAAGTTGGGTTTTTTCGAAAAAAGTTTCTACTTCGGTTTCTCTAAGAACAATATTCACAGCATTATTATCCAATACATCTCGGATTGCCATAGCTTGTGGCAAAATCATTCTGCCATCGGGAGCTTCTGAATCTACTGGGGTGATGAGCATAACGATGGAATCTTTTTGGATAATATCACCCAATAAAGTGGTTTTTTGATAGGATGTTTCAGGAATAGTGATTTTTAATAATTCTATAACTTCACCAATATTTTGAGACTTCTTAATACTGCAAATTTCAATCGGTACTTTCGAAAATTGTTTTATTTGCATAGCCGTTTCATCAGTCAGTTTTTCTAGGTCTTCCTTGTTGTGAATGATGATGTATTCTATTTCAAAATTGTTGAATTCCTCGATTAATTTTTTTTCAAACGAACCAAACACATTTTCGGAAATCAATAATATCGCCGCGTCAATATGTTCAAGGGTTTGGATAGTTTTTTGAATTCTTTTGGTACCTAAATCTCCAAAATCATCGATTCCTGCGGTATCAACAAGAATGGCTGGGCCAATTCCAAAAATTTCAATAGATTTTTTTACAGGATCTGTGGTAGTTCCGGCTATTTCTGAAACGATGGCTACATCAATTCCTGTCAGCGCATTGATAAACGAGCTTTTCCCTACGTTGCGTCTGCCGTAGATTCCAATGTGTGGTTTATTGTCTTTACCTGTATTCATAATTCAGGTTTTATTTTATTCTTCCTTTAATAAATTAAATCCCGCTCTCCGGCTTTAACTCGTTCAATTCTTTCTATTAAAGATTTTTTTAGTTTTTTATTTTCGGTTTCATCAACCGTTTTTTGTATCAATTTCCATCCTTTTTCGGCTGTAGTTTCATCAGCATAATCAATCAAATATTCAGCTAATGTCAGAGTTGCATTGGGTGTGCAGCACTTTTTGATAAATCCAGGAACAGAAAATTCCATAAAATGTTCGCCTGTTCGACCCAATCGATAGCAAGCGGTACAAAAGGACGGAATCATTTCTTTGTCTAATAATTCATTGACAATTTCATTCAATGAACGCTCATCATTAACTTTAAACTGACCTTTATTGAGATTTTGTTCGGTATTTAATATTTTCGAATACCCTCCTAATTCTATTTTGGTGCCTCCATCAATTTGAGAAACACCATATTGAATAATTTCATCCCGAAGCTCAGCCGGTTCTCTAGCAGTCAGAATCATTCCGGTATAAGGAACAGCCAATCTCAAAATGGCGATGAGTTTTGCAAAATCTTCATCAGAAACCAAATATTTTGGATTAATTTCAAATCCTGATGCTTCTTTGATTCTTGGAAACGAAATAGTATGTGGGCCCACGTTGTAACAAGCTTCTAAGTGATTTGTATGACGAACCAAAGCTAAAACTTCGTATCTCCAGTCATACAAACCAAACAAAACGCCAATTCCCACATCGTCGATTCCGGCTTCTTGAGCGCGGTCCAAGCCGGTCAATCGGTTTTCAAAGTTGGCTTTTTTTCCTCCTAAATGGTATACTGCGTAGGCTTCCGGATGATAAGTTTCCTGAAAAATTTGGAAAGTTCCAATGCCAGCTTCTTTCACAATTTTGAATCCTTCAATATCCATTGGAGCAGCATTGATGTTCACTCTACGGATTTCCCCATTTCCTTTTTTTACACCATAAGCTACTTTTACAGTATGCGCAATATATTCTGGGCTGTACTCTTTGTGTTCGCCATAAACTAAAACCAGTCTTTTTTGTCCATTATCCTCAAGAGCTTCAATTTCGTTGATGATTTCTTGGTCGTCAAGCGTTTTGCGAACAGCTTTTTTGTTGGAAGTTCGAAATCCACAATAGGAACAATTATTTTGACATTTATTACCAATGTACAAAGGAGCAAAAAGTACAATTCTGTTGCCGTAAACATTCTTTTTTA
>CALPPA020000318.1 GCA_943325355.2 Klebsiella pneumoniae
ACTGCTTTTGATTGTGTTTTATTGGATATATAATTACCTTTGAGAGAGTGATCCTCTAGCATTTTTACCCTTAAAAAAGTTAGTTATGAAAAAGGCGCTGTTCATTCTGTTTTTTCATTTCGTATTTATTTTTTTCAGCTTTGCCCAAGAAGCAAAAGACATCGTCAAAAAAGCCGATGAGAAGGCAAAAGGCAAAACTTCGATTGCCAATATCACCATACAAACTATTCGTCCCACTTGGTCTCGTGAAATGAGCGTGAAAGCCTGGACAAAAGGCAACGATTTGACCTTGATCTTGGTTTTGGCTCCAGCCAAAGAAAAAGGAGTCGTCTTTTTGAAACGAAAAAAAGAAGTTTGGAACTGGATTCCTTCCATCGAACGGAACATCAAAATGCCGCCATCAATGATGAGCCAAAGCTGGATGGGAACCGATTTTACCAATGACGATTTGGTCAAGGAAGCCTCGATTCTGGAAGATTACAACCATTCGTTTCTGGAAGATATGGTTGTCGATGGCAGAGATTGTTATAAAATAAAGTTGCTACCCAAACCCAAGTCGGCAGTCGTATGGGGAAAAGTGGTGATGTGCATCGACAAAAAAGATTCGCTGATGCTGTATGTTGAGTATTTTGACGAAGACGGAAAACTCATCAACATCATGCATTGCACCGACATAAAAATGCTCGGCGGAAGATTATTGGCAGGGAAAATGGAAATGACTCCAGCCAACAAAAAAGGGAATAAAACCGTATTAATCTATAATTCACTGGTTTTTGACACTCCTCTAAGCGATTCCTTTTTCAGCACACAGAATTTAACCAAAGTGAAATGATTCTGAAATTAATCTGGAGAAATCTCTGGCGCAACAGCCGCCGAACGCTAATCACGATGGCTTCGATTGCATTTGCGGTTTTATTTGCCATTTTGATGAAGTCTTTCCAAGATGGCGTTTTCAATAATCTAATCAAAAATGTAGTCGGCTATTATTCGGGTTATGTGCAAATTCACGAAAAAGGCTATTGGAACGAACAAGTGATCGACAACTGCTTTGAATTGGAGAATGTTTTGACTCAAAAACTCCAACAAAATCCAAAGCTAAACGAAATCGTTCCCCGATTAGAAACCTTTGTTCTGATTTCCAAAGAAAATTCGACCAAAGGCTGCATGCTTGTGGGTACCGATGCCGTTAAGGAAAATAACCTGACCCAACTAAAAAGTAAACTCATCGGCGGAGACTACTTTAAGAATAATGAAGATGCCGTAATTCTTGCCGAAGGTTTGGCAAAACGAATCACTGCCAAAGTCAACGATACCATTGTTTTATTCGGGCAAGGTTTTCACGGTGCAATGGCTGCCGGAAAATACAAGGTAAAAGGCATTGTACATTTGGCTTTACCGGCCTTGAACGATGCTTTTGTTTACTTGCCTTTGGCTGCAACCCAATATTTTTGAGTGCCGAAAACAGGCTCACTTCGATTTCCTTAGGAATAGACAATCCTGAAAACGGAACTGCGATCGTCAACAACCTGAAGACGGCAATTGAACAAAAATACGAAGTAATGTCTTGGCAGGAAATGATGCCCGAAATTGCCAATCACATCAGGGCAGACGGATTTTCATTTTACGTTTTTTCGGGAATATTGTACCTCATCATTGGTTTTGGGCTTTTTGGAACCATTTTGATGATGACCTTGGAACGCACCCATGAATTTGGAATGCTCATTGCCATCGGAATGAAAAAAAGCAAATTAAAAATGATTTTATTAGGCGAAACCTTTCTGATTACGCTACTTGGAGTTATTTTAGGAATACTGCTAAGCCTGCCGTCGGTAATTTATTTACAGGAAAAACCCATCCGTTTTAGCGGGGAAATGGCCAAGGCTTATGAGCAATTTGGTTTTGAGGCTATATTTCCGGCCGAATTTAATTTGGCTATTTTCTTCACCCAGTCGCTTATTGTTTTATGCATGGCCATCCTGATTGGCTTGTATCCGCTGTGGTTTGTAAATGGTTTGAATCCTGTTGAAGCAATGAAAAAATAAAAACAAAATGAATATGTTGACCAAAATTGCCAGCAGAAATATCTGGAAGAGTAAAAAAAGAAGCCTCATCATCATCGCCGCAGTAAGCATTGGCTTATGGGCAGGCATCTTTATAATGGCTTTTTATAACGGGATGATTGAACAACGCATTAATGCTGCCATTGCCGACGAATTGTCCCATATTCAGCTGCATCATCCTGAATTTAGAAAGGACTATGAAATAAAATACTATTTGCCGAAAGGTCAAAAAATGTTCGAAATAATCAAAAAAGATTCCAATGTAAAAGCAGCAACGGGACGCATCATCATCAGGGGAATGATTGCCTCCGCCTCGGGAAGCAGCGGAATAACCATAAACGGCGTGATGCCCGAGCAAGAAAAATTAGTGACAAACCTCAAAGGAAAGCTCATAAAAGGAAATTATTTCAATCCCAAAAAGGAGAATGAAATACTCCTCAGCGAAAAACTCCGCAAGAAATTAAAACTCCATTTAAATAAAAAAACCATCTTGACTTTTCAGGATAAAGAAGGCAACCTCGCTTCGGCAGCGTTTCGAATCACCGGAATTTACAAAACCATAAATGGCCCTTATGACGATGCCAATGTTTTCGTAAAAATCACCGATGTGGATTCGCTTGCCGGAATTCCGAAGGCCATCAATGAAATTGCGGTCCTGCTTTATTCTAGCACATCAGTACCGGAAATCCAAAAAAACCTGAAGTCGCAATTCCCAAAAGTAGCAATCAAAAACTGGATGGAAATTTCGCCAGAGCTTGGACTGACAGTTTCTGTTGGAGACCAAATGGTCTATATTTTTATGGGAATCATTTTGCTCGCACTGGCCTTTGGCATCGTCAACACGATGATGATGTCCGTTCTGGAAAGAACCCGCGAAATAGGGATGCTACTTGCTTTGGGAATGAATAAATTCAAAATATTCCTGATGATTCTTCTGGAAACCTTTTTCCTGATTCTTGCCGGCTGCCCTATTGGAATCT
>CALPPA020000319.1 GCA_943325355.2 Klebsiella pneumoniae
TCAGGAAAAGCTGTTATTTCTGGAACATCGAAATTCTCATAAGAGCAACCTTCGAAGTTTTCGTTGCTGAATTTATCGGTAAAATAACCTTTTGAAAAAGAATAACTAATGTTGCGTCCCAGTAAACCAAAGCGTTTTCGTATTGTATCTATCATTATATTTTTTTAAAACACGAATTTCACAAATTTACACAAATTAAATTCGTGTAAATTTGTGAATTGAAAATCAGCGAATACCAATTTAATAATATCCGATGAGCTAAATTCGTGTCTATTTTTTTATAAAATTATTTTTTGTGTTTTGCAATGTAGTTTTGCACCATTTTTCTCGCCCAAACCACAGGAAATAAATCCTCGATAAGAATGTAATTGTCAAAATTCAATCGCAAGGCATTGCTCAAATGAAACTTGGCTTTTGTTGTATCTTGAATCATAAAGTACAATCCTGCCAAACGATATTCGACTTCGTTTTCCTCAGGAAAATACTCCGAGGATTGCAACAAAGTTTGAATGGCACTTTCGAATTCGCCTAAAAATTGGAGAATATCAACCCAAAACAACCAAGTGTCTAATTGATTATCACCAAATTCAACTGCTTTTCGGTATCCAAATTCAGCTTCTTCAAACAAGTTCAATTGTTTGTTGATAGAAGCAAAACGCTTCCAATACAATTTATTTTGATTGTCAATAGCAAGTGCTTTATTAACAAAAAACAAGGCTTTCTGGTAATTTTTTTGGCGGACATAAAAATCAGTGATGGCAATCCATCCTTTATCTAAAAGTGGATCTTCGTGAACCGTTTTATTGAAGTGCTTTAAAGCTTGAACTTTGTTGCCCAATTTTTCATAACATTTTCCTATTCGAAGTAAAGCATAGGAAGTGGGTTCATCTAATTCGATGGTTCTGTTGTAGCTTTCGATAGCCTCTTTATATTTTTTTAATCGTTCTAGTGCCTTCGCTCTTTCCATAAAAGCACCCAAGAATTCATCGTCAATAAGTGTAGCATAATCAAAAGCGCGAATGGAACTTTCATATTCTTTTAATCCATAATGAAGTCGGCCCAATTGATGCCAAGCGATTTCGCTATAGGGGTTTTTATCAATGTATTTTTTCAAATAGTCAATAGCTTTCTGATTTTGGTCTAAAAATTCGAAGCAATACACCACGTTGTACAAGGAAGATTGATCTTCAAGGTCTTCTTCCAAACATTTGATGAAATTTTCTTTGGCCATTTCAAGATTATCCATAAACAGGTATTCCATTCCGATTAAATTATAGACATCTGCTAAATCATCGGTATATTCTAAAGCAATATTCAGCAGTTCAACCGCCTTCTCGTGGTTGTCTCTTTTAGAGAAAATATTAGCTTTTTGAATGTAAATTTCTTCGTTAGTTGGTTCTATGGCGTACAATTCGTTCAATAACTTTTCAGCTTGTTCGAGCTTGTCATCATAAACCAGCATTTCAACCTGTACCAATTTTAATCCAGTTGATCTTGGGTGTTGTTCTAAAGCCAGTTTTAAAGCTTTTTTAGCCAAATTGGCTTTTCCCATATCGAGATAATGAAGAATGATTTCTTCAAATTCTTCGGAGTCAAAAAAGAGCACTTTGTTGGTTTTCAACATTGACTCAAATTTGGATAGGGATAAGTTATATTCTTCTTCCTCGTTGCTTAATTGCATACTTTAAATTTATGAGTTTGCCCAAAATAAAAGTAGGCAACCTTAGTGTTATTGTGAGAAAAATTTGGAATTGTTGTGAACAATTTAATTAACAGAAAACAATTCGTAATTACTGAATATCAATCGTTGATTGAATTTCATTCATCACTTCGATCATTATTGTGCAACCTTCCCGTATTTCATCTTCTGAAATAGTCAGTGGTGGTGTTATTCTTATTGCATTTTCTTCGAATAAAAGCCAAAATAAAATAAGTCCCTTGTCTTGACAGCGAAGAATCACTTCGTTGGTTATCGCTCCACTTTCTGTCATTGCCGCCAACATTAATCCTTTTCCTCGTATTTCTTTAATCAAAGGATGTACCAAAAGTGATCTGAAGAACTTTTCTTTAACCAAAACTTCTGCCATCAAATTTGTCTCGGTAATTTCCTGCAAAGTCGCCAAGCAGGCTGCCGCTATGACAGGATGTCCGCCAAAAGTCGTGATGTGACCCAACTTTGGATCGTGGCTTAATAAATCCATCATTTCTGATGAAGCTGTGAAAGCACCAACTGGCATTCCTCCACCCATTCCTTTTCCCATAACGACAATATCAGGAACAACATCGTAGTTTTGGAAACCAAAAAGTTTTCCTGTTCTACCAAAACCCGGTTGGATTTCGTCGAGAATCATCATCGCGCCAACTTCCGTGCAACGCTTGCGAACTTTTTTCAAAAAATCGTCATGAGGTTGGACAAATCCAGCACCACCTTGAATGGTTTCGAGAAGAATTCCGGCAGTTTTAGTAGTTATTTTTTCTAAATCTGCTTCGTTGTTGAAAGTGATAAATTCGACATCGGGAATTAATGGTCGAAAAATTCGTTTGCGTTCTTCAAATCCCATTACACTCAGCGAACCCATTGTGTTGCCGTGATAGGCATTGTGGCAAGAAATTAGTTGGCTTCTACCAGTTACTCTTCGAGCGAGTTTTAAAGCGCCTTCGATAGCTTCAGTACCGGAATTGACAAGATAAGTTTTGTCCAAAGGTTTGGGTAGGAGTGAAGCCAGTAATTTGCAATATTCCACCGCTGGACTTTGCGAATATTCACCATAAACCATCACGTGTGAATATTTGTCTAATTGGTCTTTTATCGCCTGATTGACTCTTGGAGGTTGATGTCCTAGTGAACAAGCCGAAACTCCAGCTACAAAATCTAAATATTTTTTATTGTTGGTATCGAAAATATAAGACCCTTTTGCGTACGAAACTTCCATTCCTAATGGATAGGGAGTAGTTTGGGCTTGGTATTTTATGAAATCGTTGTTCAAAGTTTATGTTTTTGACCGCAAAGTCGCAAAGAGTTGCGCAAAGTTCACGGA
>CALPPA020000320.1 GCA_943325355.2 Klebsiella pneumoniae
ATTTACCTAAAATGGGCATACGATAAAAAATAAATTTAAACTAAAATAAATAATTATGGATTTAAAAGAAATTCAAAATCTAATCAAATTTGTAGCAAATTCAGGAGTTGCCGAAGTTAAATTAGAGATGGATGATGTTAAAATCACCATTAGAACAACACTTGAAGGACATGTATCTGAAACGACATATGTACAACAAATGCCTGCTCAACCCGTTCTTCAGCAAGCAGTAACCGCTCCACAAATAGAAGCTGTTGCCTCAACTCCAGTTGCTCCAGCGCAAGAAAATTCTCATTATATAACCATAAAATCTCCTATTATTGGAACTTTTTATAGAAAGCCATCACCAGACAAACCCTTGTTTGTTGAAGTAGGTAGCACAATTGCTAAAGGTGATGTTCTTTGTGTTATTGAAGCAATGAAATTATTTAACGAAATTGAATCTGAAGTATCGGGTAAAATTGTTAAAATTTTAGTTGATGATATGTCACCTGTAGAATATGACCAACCTTTGTTTTTAGTAGATCCATCATAAAAAGTTAGAAGTTAGAAGTTAGAAGTCAGAAGTTTTATACTTAACTTCATAATTTAATGTCTAATGGACCTTTGTCTAATTATCTAATTAAAAGATTATGTTTAAAAAAATATTAATTGCAAATAGAGGAGAAATTGCGCTTCGTATCATTAGAACCTGCAAGGAAATGGGAATCAAAACGGTAGCTGTTTATTCTACCGCAGATGCCGAAAGCTTACATGTAAAATTTGCTGATGAGGCTGTTTGTATTGGGCCACCACCAAGCAATTTATCCTATCTTAAAATGTCCAGTATTATTGCTGCTGCCGAAATTACTAATGCAGATGCAATACATCCAGGATATGGTTTTCTCTCTGAAAATTCCAAATTTTCTAAAATATGTCAAGAGCATGGGGTTAAATTCATTGGAGCTGCACCAGAAATGATTGACAGAATGGGTGATAAAGCTTCGGCTAAAGCGACGATGAAAGAAGCGGGTGTTCCATGTGTTCCAGGTTCTGAAGGCATTTTAGAATCTTTTGAAGAAGCTGAATCAATCGCAAAGAAATTCGGATATCCAGTAATGTTAAAAGCAACTGCTGGAGGTGGAGGAAAAGGAATGCGTGCCGTATGGAAGGAAGAGGATTTATTAAAGGCTTGGGAAAGTGCTCGCCAAGAATCAGCAGCAGCTTTTGGTAATGACGGGATGTATTTAGAAAAATTGATTGAAGAACCAAGACATATCGAAATTCAAATTGTAGGGGATTCTTATGGAAAAGCTTGCCATCTATCAGAAAGAGATTGTTCGGTACAAAGACGTCATCAAAAACTGACCGAAGAAACACCTTCACCATTTATGACTGACGAATTGCGAAAAAAAATGGGTGCGGCAGCGGTAAAAGCAGCTGAATTTATTAAATATGAAGGTGCAGGAACAGTTGAATTCCTTGTAGATAAACACCGCAATTTCTACTTTATGGAAATGAATACTCGTATTCAAGTAGAGCACCCAATTACAGAACAAGTTATAGATTACGATTTAATTCGGGAGCAAATTTTAGTTGCTGCCGGTGTGCCAATTTCAGGAAAAAATTATACCCCTCAATTGCACGCTATTGAATGTCGAATTAATGCAGAAGATCCTTATAATGATTTTAGACCTTCACCAGGAAAAATTACAACGCTTCATATGCCTGGAGGTCACGGAGTACGTTTAGACACCCACGTTTATTCTGGCTATACCATTCCGCCAAATTACGATTCAATGATTGCCAAATTAATCACAACAGCTCAAACTCGTGAAGAAGCAATTAGCAAGATGAGAAGAGCTTTAGACGAATTTGTAATTGAAGGAATCAAAACAACCATTCCTTTTCACAGACAGTTGATGGATGATCCAAGATATATTTCGGGTGATTATACAACCGCTTTTATGGATACTTTTTTAATGAATGATCCAGAATAAAAGTTAAAATATAAAACTTAAAAATCCCGTTTTCCATAAGAAAACGGGATTTTTTGTATGTAGAAAAGAGTGTTTTTTACAAAGTTTCTTTCAACCATTTGTAAAATTCTCTATGCCAAACCAAAGCGTTTTGAGGCTTCAAAACCCAATGATTTTCTTCCGGAAAATAAAGAAATCTGCTTTTTATTCCGAGCATTTGTGCTGCTTGGAATGCTTCTTGCGACTGTCCGATAGGAACTCTAAAATCATTTCCGCCTTGAATAATTAATATTGGAGTATTCCATTTTTCGACAAAATTTATAGGATTGAATTTGGTGTACGCTTTTTGCGCAATGGCATTGTCCTTTTCCCAATAGGCTCCGCCAAAATCCCAATAGTTAAAAAATACTTCTTCGGTGGTACCAAACATACTTTGGGTATTGAAAACACCGTCGTGAGCGATAAAGGTTTTGAATCTATTGTTGTGAATTCCAGCCAAATAAAATACAGAATATCCACCATAACTAGCGCCAACGCAACCCAAACGAGTTTTGTCAACATATTTTTCTTTGGCTACATCATCAATCGCCGAAAGGTAATCGTCCATTACTTGTCCGCCCCAATCTTTGCTAATTTGTTCGTTCCACTCTACACCGTGACCGTGCATTCCACGACGATTTGGAGCCACAACAATATATCCTTGGGCTGCCATCAATTGAAAATTCCATCTAAAAGAATAAAATTGTGTCAATGGAGATTGCGGTCCACCTTGACAATATAATAATGTTGGGTATTTTTTTGATACATCAAAATTAGGAGGTAGAATAACCCAAACCAACATTTTTTTGCCGTCGGTTGTGGTGACATATCTTTTTTCGGTTTTGCTTAACGCCAATGAATTATAAGTTGTCGTGTTGACATTAGTCAATTGAAGCCAAGTTTTATTCTTCAAATTATAAGAATAAATTTCGGCTGCGTGATTCATATCTGTTCTAGTGACAATTATATTTTCTCCAGAAAGACAGACTAAGCCAGCCACATCAAAATCGCCATTGGTCAACTGAGTAACTTGTG
>CALPPA020000321.1 GCA_943325355.2 Klebsiella pneumoniae
AGTATAATCACATTTGTAGAAGGAAAACTCGAAAATTTTGATGCCGTTATTGCAACAGGAAGCAACAATACCGCCCGTTATTTCGAATATTATTTTAAAGACAAACCTAGTATCATCAGGAAAAACAGAAACTCCGTTGCTGTTTTAAATGGAGAAGAATCCAAGCAACAATTAGTTGCTTTAGGTGAAGATATATTCCGGTATTTTGGTTTGGGATGTCGCAACGTATCGAAGATTTTTGTACCAAAAGGCTACTCCTTCAATGCTTTTTTTGAGGCTATTTTTGAATACCAAGACGTAATTCATTATGAAAAATATGCCAATAACTATGATTACAACAAAGCCGTTTTCCTGATGAGCAATTTCAAGTTATTGGACAATGGTTTTTTGACCATCAAAGAAGATTCCAGCTATGCTTCACCGATTTCGAGTATCTTTTATGAATTCTATGATGCTATAGAGGATTTACAAATCCGACTACAAACAGAAAACGAGCAGATTCAATGTATTGTTAGTAATGACCTGGTTGAAAACAGCATTGCTTTTGGTCAAACCCAAAAACCAAATCTTTGGGATTATGCGGATAATGTAGATACAATCTCGTTTTTGTTAACAATTTAGTAGAAAATTGTTTAATTATTTCGAATTATTTAACGCTTTTTAAACTCCTATTCCCGAAATTTGCATTTTTAAATTTTGGACATAAACTAAACCATGAAAAAACACAACTACAGCGCAGGACCTTGTATTTTACCACAAGAAGTTTTTGAAAAATCAGCACAAGCCATTTTGGATTTTAACAATTCAGGATTGTCAATTTTAGAAATTTCGCACCGAAGTAAAGATTTCGTTGCCGTAATGGAAGAAGCACGCGCATTGTCCTTAGAACTTTTAGGATTAGAAGGCAAAGGGTATCAAGCCCTATTTCTTGCAGGCGGAGCCAGTATGGAATTCTTGATGGCACCTTATAACTTAATGAAGGAAAACGGAAAATCCGCTTACCTTGATTCAGGAACTTGGGCGAGTGCAGCAATAAAAGAAGCAAAGTTTTTTGGAGAAACTGTAATTGTGGCTTCTTCAAAAGAGCATAACTACAACTACGTTCCTAAAGGATATTCTGTTCCCGCAGATGCAGATTATTTTCACTGTACGAGCAACAATACCATTTTTGGAACTCAAATGAAGGAATTTCCAAGTTTGGATATGCCAATAGTTTGCGATATGAGTTCAGATATATTTTCAAGAGTTTTGGATTTCTCCAAATTTGACATTATATATGCTGGAGCTCAAAAAAATATGGGACCTGCCGGAACAACCCTTGTTGTTATTAAAGAGGAAATTCTTGGTAAAAACGGCCGTAACATTCCGAGTATGCTAGATTATACAAAACATATTAAAGCAGAAAGTATGTACAATACTCCCCCTGTTTTTCCTGTTTATGCATCACTTTTGACATTGAAATGGTTGAAAAACCTTGGCGGAATTGCTGCAATCGAAAAAATAAACAATGCAAAAGCAGCTTTAATTTATGGGGAAATTGATAGAAATCCATTATTCAAAGGAACTGCAGTTGTTGAAGACCGTTCTACTATGAATGCAACCTTCTTATTAGACACCCCTTTGCATACCGATACTTTCAACGCTATGTTGAAAGAAGCTGGAATTATTGGTTTACCCGGTCATCGTTCAGTGGGCGGTTATAGAGCGTCAATGTACAATGCAATGCCATTAGAAAGTGTGCAAGTTTTGGTTGATGTAATGGCAGCATTAGAAAAATCAATTTAAATATTCAAAAATTGAATGATTGAAAGATTTGAAAAAATCAATTTTATCATTCAACCTTTACACTAAAATAATCCAGATTGAATCTTTAAATTAAAATAAATGAAAGTATTAGCCAATGACGGAATTTCAAAGAGTGGAATTCTAGCTTTAGAAAAAGGTGGATTTGAAGTTATAACTACAAAAGTAGCACAAGAACAAGTGGCTAATTTTGTAAACGAAAACAATGTAAGCGTAGTATTGGTACGAAGTGCAACCAAAGTTCGTAAGGACATTATTGATGCTTGTCCAGGTTTAAAAATCATTGGACGCGGCGGTGTTGGTATGGACAATATCGATGTTGATTATGCTAAAAGCAAAGGAATTCACGTAATAAATACTCCAGCTTCCTCATCAGAATCGGTGGCAGAATTAGTTTTTGCACACTTATTTTCGGGAGTTCGTTTCTTGCACGATTCTAACAGAAATATGCCTCTTGAAGGCGATTCTAACTTTGACGGTTTGAAAAAAGCGTATGCAAACGGAACCGAATTAAGAGGGAAAACGCTGGGAATTGTTGGAATTGGACGCATTGGTCAAGCTACAGCAAAAATGGCTTTAGGTCTTGGTATGAAAGTGATTGCTGCCGATAGTTTTATTCCAACAGTAGATGTAAAAGTGGAATTTTTCGACGGACAATCTATTACTACAACAATCGTTTCTCAATCATTAGAATCTTTATTCAAAGAAGCTGATTTTATCACCTTGCACGTTCCTGCTCAAGATGGTTACATCGTTGACGAAGCTGCATTAGCAACAATGAAAGATGGCGTTGGAATTGTAAATTGTGCTCGTGGTGGCGTTATTGACGAAGTAGCCTTGATAAAAGCATTGGATTCTGGAAAAGTATCTTTTGCAGGTTTAGACGTTTTCGAAAGTGAACCAAAACCAGAAATGACTATTTTGATGCACCCAAAAATTTCGTTGACTCCTCACATTGGAGCGGCAACAGGAGAAGCTCAGGATAGAATTGGAACGGAATTAGCTTCTCAAATTATTAGCATATTGAACTAATAAATAGAAAGCATAAAGTTACAGGCTCCGCAAAAAACGCGGAGCCTTTTTTTTTGTTAAATAATATCAATCCAACTTTTGTTTTCGTAATTTTATCATTCACATTTATACAATGAAAAATTACTTCTACATACTAGTTTTGATTTCCTTATTAGCTTTTAGTTGTAATAGTACAAAATCAACCGCAGCAAGTCC